>NZ_JAUBSF010000151.1:0-7617 GCF_036704615.1 Microcoleus sp. K4-B3 | reverse complement strand
ATAGTATTGACACTTTCGTAAATAGCTTCGCTTAGGTTGTAACCGAAAAAGCTAGGGATCATGTGTGTAATTTCACTGATTATAAATTGAAGAGCCGACGGTATCTCAGTAGGTATACTGATATTGATGACAAAATTACAAAAATATTTAAATGCACTACAAATAAGTATAATCTAAGCTTTTTAAATATTTTTTGAAGTTTAACAAATCTAAATATAAAAAAAACTAATACAGCATAAACCGCTGTTATGCGGTACAATAAATAAAAATAAAATATCCTTGGATAGTCAAAGCTAATCAAAGCATATTCCCTCGCTCTCCGAGAAAAAATAGTGACAGCACATTTGGCAGAAAAGATGTCAATTAGAAAAGTAGCCACCAGATTGTCTGGAGCGTAAAAGTCTCGTCCAAAAACAGCCACGAGTAACAACAAACCGAGGGAAATTTACAGCCGAAACAGAGAGGAAAACCGCAATTCAGTCATCTGACCAATGCGGAAGCATTCGTCAAAGCACTGCTAACAGCTCATCTTGATACCACCTTGGTGGATTTATCTGAATTATTTGCTATTAAGACCGGAAATTGTGTGAGTCGGACGGCAATGTGTCGCTGCGCGGCAGAAATTAGGACTACATCGTAAAAAAAAACTGGTACAGTAGGCAAGCCGCGACAGAAAGAGTCCAAAAATTAAGAGTGGAGTATTGGGACAATATCAAAGATATGGAGGCACAAAACAAGCGTATTTTTCGAGGAAACCGGGATTCTACTGAGTGCGACCAGAACTCATGCCCGTTCACAGCTAGGGACAAGAGTATCCAACCTAAAGCCATTTTATCGAGGGGCACTAATTTACAGCCCCTGGCGCAATTAGTATTAATAAATTGCTGGGATTAATGACAGTGAAGGATTCAAGGGAGCGAGCGGAATTTGTCGTATTTATTGAGCAGTTTTTATGTCATCAATTATGGACAGGATCGGTAGTAGTGATGGATAATTTACCTGGCCATAAACTAGCATCAATTGTGCGAAGGATTGAATCTGTAAGTGCGAGTGTTATTTGTTTATTCCCATACTATCGCCTATTTGAATCCCCTTGAACAATGGTTGTCACAACTCAAATATTTTTTGCAATTATTTCATCCAACTACCACGTCTATGATCGATCAAATAATTGCAGTTGCCCTTAACAAACATGAATCCTCAACATTTAAGAAATGGGGAAAGCTAATAGTTGCTACTGTACCTCATCATAGCGGGAACTGCTGTATTTCTTAGTTTCTTATAAAGGAGCGAAAGTTTGTGTATGAGCAGTTTTAACCGCCGAGTATTATCAAAAAAATATTAACAAAGGCATGATATAATTCTTGTTATATCGCCCGTGCAACTCTCGATTAACCCCCGTTTCTCATAATCCCCAACTCGTGAAACATCAACAGCGATAAAAACAAATCCGCCACAAAAATAAACACCCACGAAGTCACAACCGCTGCCGTTGCAGCTTGGCCTACTCCTTTCCCTCCGCCCGTCGTCGTCAACCCCCAACCGCAACCGACAAGGGCAATTATTAACCCAAAAATAAAACTCTTAATCGCCACATTAACTAAATCCCAAGGCCCCAAAAAAGTCCGCACCGACTCCAAAAATACCGACGGTTCCAACTCGTAAAAATTAACGGCCACAAACAGCCCGCCCAAAATTCCCACCGCTACCGAAAAAATTGTTAACACTGGCAGCATGATGCAGCAAGCTATCACCCTCGGCACTACTAAATAATCAACCGGATTGGTTCTCAACATATACAGGGCGTCTATTTGTTCCGTCACCTGCATTTCTCCTATCTCCGCGGCAAAGGCCGAACCTACTTGTCCCGCCACCACGCCCGCCGTTAAAAGTGGTGCTAATTCGCCGCAAAATGCCAGAGCAAAAGCACCTCCCACCGCCCCAACCGCGCCAAAGCGAACCAATTCTCTGGCCGATTGAAAGGTAAAAATCATGCCACCAAAAAAGGCTATTAGCAGCACGGAGCGGAAGGAATCCAGGCCTACTGTTACTAAATGTTCCATGATTTGGCGGCGGTCAATTTTGCCTTGGAGTATCCGCAGCACCACTTGGCCACCCAGGAACAGCGTCACTAAAAACCGCTGAAACCACCTGCTATTGAAGGTTTCATCTAAATGTCGATCGCGCTTTTCTTGGTATTTTTTAACCAATGACTGATGGCTCGCGATTAATTACAAACAGGGCGAAGCACTGCCACATAGAGATTTTTGGCAATCCTACAGCAATTATTGCACGATTTGTCAACATATTTTTTCAGTCTGCGTGCCCTGCGGTTGGTGGGTTATACCATTTTAGATTTTAGATTTGACATTGGGACTGGTTGATTATGTGGTAATCATCAGTCATTTCCAATTATTCAATTCTAAAATCTAAAATCTAAAATCTAAAATCCTATGACTACTCGGCAAGTAACAAGTCGATAAACTTATCCAACTGTTCCTTATACTTTTCGGCTTGATCCTTGCCAATTCTCACCAGTTCCGATATCTTCTCTTCCGAGGCATCATCAATCGGCAGCGGTTGTTCATGGCTCAAATCTGGACTAATTCTCAAATATTGATTCGGTCTTTCAACCGCATCATAAATTTGGATTATTTGATAATTTACAGTTTCCGCAACTCCGGTCATCATGATATTAATTAAAGGCTCAACCCACTCTACTTGACCCCAATTTTTTACTTCTTCGTAGGGGAATTTTTTCTGAGCTTCTCCCGTCCCCAAGGATAAAATTACCATATCTTTTGCTGTCGGGCCTTTGTCGGGGCGATCGTCAGGAATTCTGAATTTATTTCTAACTTCAGCATAGGCACAAAGCGCGGGATTGTTTGCGAAAACTCCCCCGTCAATTAAAGCGTAGGACTCGTTTGTCAAAGAGTAGATTTTGGTAACTTCAAAGTAAGAGGGAGCGGCCGATGTCGCTCTGGCGATATCTCTAATAAAATAGTCTTCTGCTGGATATTGTTGAGCATCTATTTTATCAAAAAAGTGAGCTTTTCTCCTTTCGATGTCGTAACTGCAAATTAAACAAGGTTTCAGCAGTTCGCTGAGTTTGCAATCTCTAAAGTTTTCCAAAAAGAATTTTTCTAAGCTATCGCTGGGATATTTCTCATCTATCAAACCGTCTATAGATTTGAGTTTTTGCCAAAATGAACTCTTAAAAACGTCGCGGCCGCTCTTAATCGAAAAATTAACAGCGTCTTCAGCCGACCACCGAGGCCTGGTGGGATTTTCGGCATCGGGACACAAATAGATGCAAGTTAAAATTCCTCCCGCACTCGTGCCGGCGATTAAATCAAAATAGTCCGCTATTCTCGCATCTGGGTTGCCGCTTTTTTGTTGCAGCTTTGACTCAATGCTAACTAAAACTTGCGCGGGTATAATCCCTCTAATTCCCCCTCCATCTATGGATAAAATTCTGGTATATTTAGCCATCATTGTTGCCTATTCTCGATGTTTGCTCGTTTCCTAATCTCAAATTCCCAAGCCTCCGAATTCATGCACCGCTCAATCTCAGCTATCCCATCTCAAATCTAAATTTAATTGGTGGGCTGCGATCGTATAGCGAAAAATGTATTCTACAATTTCTACGTAATTGTAGGCGGCGGCTGGCGAGTCTGCCCAGACTGTGATGCCGTGATCGCGAATTAACAAAGCGGGTACAGACGGCGCACAAATGGCAAAGAATTCGCAAATTGCCTTGGCTATTTTAGGCACTTCCAAATAATTTGCAAATAGGGGTATCGCCACCTGCGGGTTTTCCTCCCACACCCCCAAACCTTTGAGCATTTCGATCGCGGGTAAAGGCACTGCATCTCCTGCTGTTAGCCGAGAAACTAAATTTGCCTCGATCGAGTGAACGTGATAGCAAGCTTTAGCGTCTGGAAAACAATTGTAAACGGCTAAATGAATGCTGGTTTCGGCCGAAGGGCGGCTGTGGGGAACAGGTTGCTCGACAATTGCGCCGTCTGAGTTCATTCGGATAAAATCTTCTTCAGTTAACTGCCCTTTCGCGCGGCCGCTAGCAGTAATCCAGAAACTGCCATCTGGTAAGCGGGCTGAAAGATTGCCAGCAGTCCCAACCATCCAACCGCGATCGTAAAAGTGTTTGGCTGCTGCAATTAAATCCGATCTCAAATCGCCACTCATTCTTTACAAATCCTCAGTTTTTAATCTACTTTTTACGTTAATAGGAATTGCCCTGCCCTATCTAAAAGTAGGGTGATGCGTGCAAAGCTTACCAATACATATAGCTCTAAACGTAGGGTGCGCCACAAGCAACTTACTAAATACACATACCGCATAGTGCGATTTTTTTGGCGCAATTCCTAGTTTAGTTTCACTTCCATTTCTGGGACAAACTTTCCAACACGTCAAAAAAATTATCCCATTTAGTATAAGGCTTTTGCTGTTCGTCTAGATACTCGGCAAGCCGATCGCGCGCAAACACCGACGAAGCCTGCAAAGCCATATTAAAATCCGTCAGCGAATCTCCGATCGCCACCTGTTCCTGGGCCGGGTGCTGGCCCATCACCCGCACCTTAGACACCAATTCCGTATCTCCTTCAAACTCAGAATTGATTTGCAAGCGAGGGCCGCTAGCGTCCACATCCACAGCGTAAATAACGCTCGCCCGGTGTACCAAATCGCCCATTACCGTCTCTACCATGACCCGAAGACCGCCGGAAACGATCGCAAAATCCACTTTTCGCTCGTCCAAAAAATCCAGCAATTCCAACAATCCCGGCCGCATCAGCCTTCCCCTAGAAAATTCCACAATTTCCCCGTAACATTCCGAGGGAATAGACTCTAGTAACTGCCGCACTCCCGATCGCAAACTCAGCCTTCTAGCGTATATTTCAGGCATCAGTTGAGACGACAGTTCCGGTGCGAAATGCTTGAGCATTGCCACAAAAGTTTCTTCAACAGTTATCGTGCCGTCAAAGTCGCAGAATACCACCCGTTGCTGATTGTTCGGGATTGAAGATTTTTGCTTGTCATCGGTCATTGTCACTCGCACCTTTCAAGAACGGGAAAAGTTTACACAATTCATCGTACACTGTCGAGCGATCGAGCGCGACGGCCACAAACTAATAGCGACGCGCTGTTTGTTGGCTATTGCCCGCAGGATTTTATGCAGATTCTTCGAGAGAATCTTCATCTTCCAGGGAATCTTCCAGGGAATCTTCAAAGGAATCTTCCAGGGAATCTTCCAAGGAATCATCTACGTCCTGCTTTGGGTTTTTTGTTTTTTGGGGGTTAGACTTAGCCGGCAAACAGATTAAATTATCATCCTCAGTATTAATCAAACCTTTCGATCGCAACTTACCCATCAGCCGCGTCACCGTCACTCGCGTCGAGCCGATCGCGCTGCCAATTTGAGCGTGAGTCAAGGCCCAAGGCAGCCGGTAGCCCCGAACCACATCCGGTTCGCCGTCACCTACGTAAGGTTCGCCGAACTCTTCGATTAACAAAGTGAGAAATCCCAGCAGTCGGTCGATCGTCCGGCGCTGTCCCAAAGTGCTCAGCCAGAGAAGTTTCCGCTGGTGCTGGTAACGAAACGCATCCAAAATTTCCCTACGAAAGTGAGGCCAATTATCCAAGTCGTGCCAGTACATCCACACTACGTGAGTTTGATCGGCGTGGGCGTAAGCTTGGAGAGTAAACGGAGACTGAGCAACGAGTTCAAAGGGCTGACCGGCGCCGACGAAGCCCAAAAAAGCTTCTTCTGTAGTTTTGTCAGCGGATTTTGACTTCGCCGCCGCAGCGCTAACTTGAGCGCTGCCTACGAGTCGCACAGAACCTTTCTGGACTAAATACAGCAGTCCGGGTCTTGCGGGAATCCGCTCGTCTTTGCTAAAAGTCCGGCAGCGGTAGTGTTCCTGGGCCCAGTCGATAATTCGCTGCCAAGTGATAAAAGGTCGATCGATAGTCTCTACAGGTGTGGAAGTTGATTGCATAAGTGAGGCTCTGGGATATATTTAATCAGTGAGAAAAACAGCTTCTGCCAGCAGTGCGATACAAAGTGAGACAACCAACCCCCGATCGAGCTTGCACGCTTCTTAACTGTGCAGACTTTTCTTAGTTTTACCGAAAGATTCAATGTAGCAAAAAATACATTAAAATGGTAGAATTCAGCAAAAAATTTGTCGTAAATTATTGTATATTTAGCCCAAAAATCGCTAGAAAGCAGATGAATTCGATGTAGCCCCGCCCGGGGCAGCCGATCGCCCATCTCTGACATCAGCAGTTTAACGTACAAGAACAGTGCAAGCGGTAACAGTCGATCGTTGCTCTTACCGCAGGATCAGCCGATATGGATACAGCAAATATCTCGCAGTGCCCGGAAGTTACAGTGAAGTGTTTCTTGCTTTCCAGGTTCCAAAGGGCGATCGCCCAGCAGGGGACACTAGGGGAAATTCCATTAAATCTCATAGGTTGCACGATTCTCAAGAACCGGCAAGATGCCTGTTCCAAAAAGAGTGAATTTTCTTGTGGAACAGGCATCCTGCCCGCCCATAAAAAGCTTATTGAGAATGGTGCAATATTTCCGTTAAATCGGAGTAAAGATAGCGCGCGGGTGCTGTACGTGTCTGCGATCGCCCTGAAATTGGCTAAAACTTGGCAGCAGACACCGCAGACAATCGCGGCACAGTTGGCCGAAACTCTCCAACCGCTGTGCTACCCAGATTTCGCCGTTAAAGTCGCGCCGGCGGGAATTATTGAGCTGGAGTTGACTGATGCAGGTTTAGCCGTCTGGTTGCAGCGTTTAGCTCAAACGAACCTCCCAGTTCCAGAATCTCGAATATTATCTCCTGTTGTGTCAGCCGATCGGCTGTTTCCCATTCAGTACAGCCACGCGCGCTGCTGTTCCTTGCTGCGAATGGCCCACCGCGATCGGATAATTTCGATCGCGCAGCCAGATGTCGCTACAGCGCCGCAAATTTGGTCCCTGGCGGCTCCAAATCCTATCCCTTGGATTGACGAGGGCGATCGACTGCGGTTAGTACATCCAGCAGAACGCAATTTAATATCGCAACTGTTAACAGTGCTCGACAATTTATCTCCTATTTGTGAGGTAAGAAACCGCGAAAAACCTGTCAATTATTTCAAATTAGCTAATAGTTTGAGCGAAGAATTTCAGATTTTTTACAGCCAGTGCCGAATTTGGGGTAAAGTTAAAATAGAACAGCCAAAACTTGCCCAATCTCGATTGGGTTTAATATTAGCCACTCAATCTTTGCTGCGATTTATCCTAGAAGAGTTATTGAACGCTCTTGCTCCTTTAGAACTTTGATTTTGTTCTCATTTTTAGCAACCTTTATTCATACTAAGAGGTTGTTTCCGAAAGTTACCTTGACTTCTTCCATCTGAAAAGCTCTCTATTTTATCGGGTTCACCCTGAAGAACCCAGTAACCTACTGTCGCATAGGAAATTTATAAAAACTTAGCTATTTATTGATGAATTATTAATAATGCAATTAATAGACCTCTTGCAAAAAAAATCTATGCTATAATAGAAGGTTTTCAATTTAATCCCCCTAGAGCTAACTCATAATT
>NZ_JAUBSF010000150.1:0-7777 GCF_036704615.1 Microcoleus sp. K4-B3 | reverse complement strand
TGTTGTCATGGTTTTATGATTGCTGTATTTGGTTGTCAATGTTCGGATGATGTTTCTATTATTAACGGTTTTGTTAACCTTTGTAAAGGGCTTGAGCGACAGTTTAACTGATAGAAGTCATCAGGAAAGCTGATGAAAACAGAGACAGGGGCGATCGCCCCCGCGCGAAAAGATATGCCAGCGTGCTCTTCGGCGCACCTCAACCCTAACGAACGGGAGCGATGGGAGGTGGAGAAGGTAGAGAAACAGGAGCGAGGGCAGGTGGAGAGACTGGCCTGCGAGGAGGTGTAACACTGCTGAACTGCTGGAGTTGCTGCGGGGTTAGCGATCGCAAAATTCTCAGTCCGAGAGTGTCTCGGGAGATGGTTAAAGCGTAGGAGGGCTCCAAATACGGGCGGAAATTTGATTGGTTGTTCAAATAGCTTTCCATGAAAGCTAGGCTGAGTCCGCTGAGGTAGCGGCGGGCTAAAACTGGTTCCGGCCCGATGACCTCTGGTGGTGGCAGAAAGAGGCTTTGAGGGGAATCCTCGATCGTTGAGAAGTGAGTCCCGTTGTTCATCAGTACCAGATATTTGTTGGGCGATGTCAGCCAAGTGAACGGTTGAATTTGTTCCAGCAAAGCGGGGGCGACGGTATCCGCGCTGCCTGCGATTACCATGACTGGGATTTGGATTTTGCTGAGGTTTGTTTCTCCGAAAATGCTGCTGACGATCGGGTTGACGGCGATCGCAGCTTTGATGCGCGGGTCGCTGAAATTGTACTGGTTGCGCTCTAGGCTGCGGGCGCGGCACTGCAACAGCAGGGAGAGGTTCCAAGTCTCGTTTTCGAGCTGGCAGTCTTTGTCTAGCTGTGCAAAATTAATCCCCGCCCCGGCTAATGCTAAAGCCGTATAGCCCCCGAAAGACTGGCCGATGACGCCGACTCGCTGCAAGTCGAGCTGCCCTTGGTAGGCATGATCGGTTGTAGAAAGTTTGGTTAAATAATCGAGCAGGTCTTTGATGTCGAGGGGGCGGTTGACAAATTCTGCTGGTTCTGCTACTTGATTGGCTCTTCCTGTTACTAAGTCTTGGATTTGTTGGGCGTTGCTGCCGGGGTGTTCGGGGACGGCGACGGCAAAGCCATAGGAGGCTAGATGTTTGGCTAAATACTCGAAGGAAAGGCGATCGGAACCTACACCGTGGGAAATTACTACGACTGGGGCCGGTTGCGGGCTGCCCTGCGGCAGGTAAATGTCCATATCAAAGGTGCGAGCGCGATTGGGACTCGTCACAGTTACCGATGATTTGTTCCAAGTATAGGGGCCCGGTAGCTGGGGCTGTAGCATTTCGGCGGGCGGTATGGCAGGTCCTGAGGCTGCTTGTGCTTCCGATAACCGGGCGACTCCGGCGATCGCCTGATTGGAACGGTTGATCAGCGATGTCAGCTCGTTCCCGATACCCAAGCCGCGGGCGAGGTCAATCCTGATGCCGTAAGTGGGGAATTTCCGCAGCACGTTGAGAATTGTCAGACCTTCTGAATCTGAGGCTGCTAAAATCAGGGCGGCTCGGATGGCATAAAATCCGGGCTGCCGAGCTTTGGTTTGAATTACTCGGCCCAAGCGTTTCAGCAGCACTTCTCCTTGAGGCGTGTAGAGGAATTGGGCGATCGTCACGTTGCTGATTTCAGCTTTCGCTTGCAGGGCGCTGCGAATCTCCGCTAGCTGTGCTTTTTTGACGTACTGAGCGAAGCCGTCCAAGTTCGAGTCTATTTTGCCTTCTTTGGCGAAGAGTGCCAGGGATTCGATGGGAACTGATTCTTCTAGGGGCCCGTAAGTTACGTAAATTCGTTCTGCTCCCCAAGCTGGTGCGGCGGTGCAGACAGCCGTGAATGCAAACCATCCTAGGTATCTTGGGGCGATCGACCGCCGAGTGCGAAGGGCAGCAGTGGAGAGACTCGGAAACAGACAGTTCATAAGTTTCAAACCTAGGACTTCTAATAATTAGTCGGTGAAACGATGTAAATTGTTTCGCCAATATTTAATGCCGGAAAATCACTCTGTTGCTTCGGATGCTTCGGAAATTAGGTTATCGTGGGAAGCATAGCCAAAAGAGAAATTTTCTAACCTGACAAGACTAGCTGAAATTTAAAATTCAACGCCGAGGGGTCAAACCTGCTGGAATGCCGATTGATTATTTTTTCAGCTATGCAAGATATTTTCGATCTAGTTTGTAAATACAGCCTGAGTGAGAGAATTTATTATGTTCAATGCAACTGCTATCCTGATTGACGCTTTTGTTCAAGAGCTGCAGGCCGGCTACCGTCGCACCTACGGCAAGTACAAGCCTGACTACCCTGAAATTATCGCCTGGGCAGGGACTATGGCTCTGGAAAATATCGCTAACTGCGATGCTCTATACCACAATGTGGAACACACAATGCTCGTGGCTTTGGTGGGACAAGAGATTCTCCGCGGCAAACATATTCGCGAAGGGGGAGTGTCGCCGGAAGATTGGCTGCACTACCTGATCTCGCTGCTGTGCCACGATATCGGCTACGTGAAAGGTGTTTGCCGCCAAGACCAAGAAGCTGTGGGACTCTACGCTACGGGTATTGACGGGGGCATGGTTTCTGTGCCAATAGGTGCCACTTCTGCCAGTTTAACTCCTTATCATGTCGATCGAGGAAAACTCGTAATTGACGAACGCTTCGGCGGCCACACATTAATTGATGCCGAACAAATCAAGCGCAATATTGAATTGACGCGCTTCCCAGTTCCTGCTAGCGAAACTCATCAAGACAGAAACAATTACTCTGGACTCGCTAGGGCCGCCGATTTGATCGGTCAGTTGAGCGATCCCAATTACCTGCGAAAAATAAGTGCTCTGTTCTACGAATTTGAGGAAGTCGGCACTAATAAAATCTTGGGATACAAGTCTCCGGGAGATTTGCGGCAAAATTACGCCAAGTTTTATTGGAATGGTGTTTTTCCATACATTCCAGCAGCTTTGAACTACTTGGAATTGACCCAGGGAGGCAAACAGATTATTGCCAACCTCTACGCCAACGTATTTCAGGTAGAACACGCTGAACCGCTCGCTTTCACCAAGCCGAACGCTCAAGAATTTATCAAATCCCGCGCTAATGGCAATTTGAACAGCGAAAAAGATGGTGAGAATCTTCAAGCTGCCATGTCCGGGGAAAACAAGAAATTTACCGAGTTTCCCGACTTGAATTTGTGATGATTTAACCAGCCTTATGCTGAAGTAAATCAAGCGAGCCAGAATTAGGATATTTTTTTAAACCTAATTGCTGACTCGTCTTTTTTGGAGCTATAATATAGATAAGAAATCGGTGTTTGTTAAGGAGAGTTAGGTCATGGCAACCAACAATATTGAAGTCGTTTTTAGCTTTGATACAACTGGCAGTATGTACCCTTGCTTGACGCAAGTTCGTCGGAAAATTAAAGAGACGGTAACGAGACTGCTCGATGAAATTCCTGGCATTCGCATTGGCATTATTGCTCACGGCGACTATTGCGACGCTGACAGCACTTACGTAACTAAACACCTCGATTTGTCAGGCGATGTCGGCACGATTTGCAATTTTGTTGAAAATGTAGAGCCAACTGGCGGTGGCGATGCTCCAGAATGTTATGAATTAGTGTTGCACGAAGCTCAGTCACTTTCTTGGACTCCAACTAATTCCAAAACATTGGTACTAATTGGCGACGACATCCCGCACGCACCCGCTCAAACTCCTCAAAAACTTAACTGGCGTCAGGAAGTAGATAAGTTAGCACAGATGGGAATTGCCGTTTACGGCATCCAAGCTCTCAACCGTCACCACGCCACTTTATTCTACAAAGAACTAGCCGAAAAGTCGGGCGGTTTTCACCTCAATCTTGACCAATTTTCATACATCACAGATTTCTTTTTAGCCGTTTGTTACCAACAGTCATCTAACGAACAACTACAAGCTTACGAACAAGAAGTTGTCAGTCAAGGTCGCATGAGTCGCGGATTGAACAAGATGTTTGATACCATGCTGAAGCGGGAAGGCGTTGCTGTTTACGAATCAGCAGAATTGCGAGCCGTAAAACCGGGGAGATTTCAGATTCTAGACGTTGACAGCGAGATTTCAATTAAAGCTTTTGTTCTGGAGAATGGTTTGACTTTTAAAACCGGGCGCGGGTTTTATGAATTTACTAAAACAGAAACTATCCAAGGTAAGAAAGAAATTGTGCTGATGGATCGTTCGACAGGGGATTTGTTTGAAGGAGAAGCGGCGCGAGAAATGTTGGGTTTGCCAATGGGCGAGACAGTTCGCATCAAACCGAGCAATCTAGAAAAGTATGCGGTTTTTGTGCAAAGTACCTCGGCAAATCGCAAGCTGATGGGGGGAACTCGTTTCCTTTATGAAGTTGAAGATTGGGATCGTTAATCGATATTAAATGTCCAAACTACAACCGCAGATCGATGCAGATCGGGGTAAAATCTCTATTCTCTGTGTTTGTGTTATGGTCTGCGGTTAAAAAATATACACTTTCCAATTAATATGCAACCCGAAATCCAGCAGCAAATTCAACAGTTGAGGCAGCAGCTACAGGAAGCTAGCTATGCTTATTATGTTCTCGATGCACCGATTATGCCAGATGAGGTGTACGATCGACTTTATCGCCAGTTGCAAGACTTAGAATCAGATTATCCTGAATTAATTACTGCCGAAAGCCCGACTCAGCGGGTGGGAGAACAGCCTGCTACTCAATTTTTTAGCGTCAAGCACAATATTCCTCTCTACAGTTTGGAAAATGCTTTTAATTTTGAGGAATTTGCTAAATGGCAGGAACGCTGGCAAAGGGTAGCACCCTCCCTAACCCCCGGTCAAGAAGGAAATGCACCCCCCCTAACCCCCCCTTATCAAGGGGGGGGACAAGAGGGAAATGCAACTGGGCTTAGCAATAAGAAAAACAGGGAAACTACTCCCCCCCTTGCTAAGGGGGGGTTGGGGGGGGTTTCCTACGTTTGCGAGTTAAAAATTGACGGTTCTGCTTTAGCGTTAACCTATGAAAATGGGGTTTTAGTTCGCGGTGCGACGCGCGGAGACGGCATTAGGGGAGAGGAAATTACTCAAAATGTCAAAACTATTCGTTCGATTCCTCTGAAGCTCAATTTAGATAATCCGCCTCCTTTTGTGGAAGTGCGGGGAGAAGCTTTTTTGTCTTTAGCTGTGTTTGAGGAAATTAATCGGGAACGGGAAAAAGCAGGGGAACAATTGTTTGCTAATCCTCGCAATGCTGCGGCGGGTACGCTGCGGCAGTTGGATTCTAAAATTGTGGATAAGCGCAGGTTGGATTTTTTTGCTTATACTCTGCATTTAGATGAGGGTAACGAGGAGAAGACGCAGTGGGATTCGTTGGAATTGTTGCGAAGAATGGGGTTTAAAGTGAATCCCAATCGCAAAATTTGCTATTCTTTGGATGAGGTTCGGGAGTATTACGAATATTGGGATACTGAGCGGCGGAATTTGCCTTACATGACGGATGGGGTTGTTGTTAAGATTAATTCGGTTTTGCTGCAACGACAATTGGGTTTTACTCAGAGGTTTCCGCGTTGGGCGATCGCACTGAAGTATCCCGCGGCCGAAGTCCCTACAATAGTAGAAGCTGTCACCGTACAAGTAGGGAGAACCGGGGCTCTGACTCCTGTAGCGGAACTGAAACCGGTGCAGTTGGCTGGAACCACGGTTTCGCGGGCTTCTCTCCACAATAGCGATCGACTTTCCGATCTGAACCTCCACATTGGCGATACTGTAATTGTCAGAAAAGCTGGGGAAATTATACCAGAAGTTGTGCGAGTTTTACCGGAACTTCGCCCCCAAAATGCTCAACTTTTCCAAATACCTAGTTGCTGTCCCGAATGCCGACAGCCTGTGGTTCGGGAAAAGGGGGAGGCCGTTACTCGCTGCATCAATACATCTTGTCCGGCGATTTTGAGGGGTTCGCTGATACATTTTTGCAGCCGGGATGCTCTGGATATTAACGGTGTTGGGGAAAAGTTGGTGCAGCAGATGGTTGATAGCAATCTGGTGCATTCTGCGGCGGATTTGTACGATTTGACTGCGGAAAGATTGATGAGTTTGGAACGGATGGGTAAGAAGTTAGCAGAAAAGTTGGTAAGTGCGATCGCCAATTCCAAAACTCAACCTTGGTCGCGGGTGTTGTATGCTTTAGGAATTCGCCACGTCGGCAGCGTGAATGCTCAATTGCTGACAGAAAGATTTACCAATGTGACAGATTTGGCCTCTGCATCAGCCGCAGCTATTGAAGGCGTTTACGGTATTGGGCCAGAAATTGCTCAATCTGTTTATCAGTGGTTTCAAGTGCCGGCAAATCAGAGTTTGATTGCACGGTTGAAAATTGCGGGCTTGCAATTGCAGTCAGAAGTGAAAAATCAAAATTTAGCCAGCACCAATTTACAACTTGCAGGCAAAACTTTTGTGCTGACGGGAACTTTGCCCACTTTGAAACGAGATGAAGCTAAAGATTTGATTCAAAAAGCAGGAGGTAAAGTCACAAGTTCTGTGAGTGCTAAAACAGATTATGTGGTGGTGGGAGAAGATGCGGGTTCTAAGTTGGAAAAGGCTCAATCTTTGGGGATAGAACTACTTTCGGAAGCTGAGTTATTAGAACTGCTATCGACACCATAAATAATTGGTGAAAGTCAATATATCTCTCTTTTCTTTTTCTGTGCGCCCTCTGCGCTCTCTGCGGTTCGCAAAAAAAGCTGATTCACTTGGGCCGTTTTCAAAGAAAATCCTTAACAATTCTATTACCGTCGGTGCAAAATAGCCGATCGCGAATTGCGCAATACGTCAAAAGGAATAGAAATCGCGTTAGCGAAGCCCTCGAAGAGGATCGCACTTCGTCAATCTACCTACTTCGCTAGCCCTGCCGCGGGGATCGGTTGTCGGTACAGGCTAGTTTTGCTAAAATTTGATAAAGTTTGCAATAGCGATCGCAATTGCCAGCTTAGCCAAATCCCAGCAATCATAGGAGATACATTATGTCGGAAATTCCAGCAGAACAAACACAAACAAACTTGCCAACTCCAGAAACAACTACCGAAAGCTCAATTTCTGGGGTGGAAAACTTGAAAAACAGTTTGGGAAACGTCCTAAATAATTGGAAGTTAAAAGCAGGATTAGCAGTTGCTGTACTGTTTGCAGTGTTGCTATTTGCTTTCTACTGGCAGCATATGATTGCAGTGGTAGGTATGAAGAGTTGGTCGGCGAGATCGGGAGCTAACCCGATCGAATGTATGGTAAGAGATACTAATAACGACGAGTATGTCAGTTGCAGCGCCCTCCTCGACCAGCAGATTGTCCCTCTTGAGTGCAGTTCGAGTTTGTTCAATATCGGCTGTCGAGTCAATTACGGAACTGCGGCCCCAAATCCGAGACAGACTAACCCTAGATAGAGCATCTCCGCGTTTCTGATAATTTTTGACTCGCTCTGACTGAAATACGGATACAATCCCCACAGGAGTCGCGGTGAGAAAAAAAGTTTGGACGTTAGTTCAAGCCCCCAGATTCATCTGTGGGGTTGTATTTAAAATCTAAAATTTAATTAATTGCCCGTAATAACCCATCATCAAACCTCTTCGTATTGAGGACTTTAGTCCTCATAAAACTCGCTCAGACTTTAGTCCTCACTACAACCTAGAATCATTGGTAACAAGTTAAGCTTGTATGGCAGTTGTCAAGGGGATTTGAGAAGATGTGTCAAAGAAAAATTGATGAT
>NZ_JAUBSF010000149.1:0-7898 GCF_036704615.1 Microcoleus sp. K4-B3 | reverse complement strand
ACTCTAACCCTGGCGGGTTTACCCCATCGATGCTAGCCATCCCCCCTTTCGGGTTTCGGCTAAACGAATCGCACCTTACGGATTTATTATTTCAGTTAAAGGGTCAATTGCGATTAAACATCGCCCAGAAGAGAGTAAAAAATTTTACCTGTTAATTTTTCCGGCGCGCTTCAAACCAAGAAAGCAACCGATCGCGGCAAACAGACTCCATAATACCGCCTAGCACCTCTAAGCGGTGACACGAATGCGCGCTATCGGGAATATTAGCAGCAGTCCGAATCGTGCCAGTTTTCGGGTCATCTGCTCCGTATACCAGCAGGCCAATCCGAGCTTGTACGATCGCACCAGCGCACATCGGGCAAGGCTCCAGCGTGACGTAGAGCGTGCATTGATTAAGATGCCAGTCTTGCAAAACTTGCCCTGCCGCCCGCAAAGCCAAGATTTCAGCGTGAGCAGTCGGATCGCAGTCTCGCTCTCGCCGATTTTGCGCTTCGGCAATCAATTTGCCAGTACCGTCAACAATTGCAGCACCCACGGGTACTTCACCAGCATCACCGGCTGCTTGTGCCAGTTCCACAGCCCTAGCCATCCAGCGTTTGTGAATAAAATAAGTAGTATCACTAATAGACAACGGCTCAGTTTTAGAATTCACGTCATACCTACGTAACAGAAAAAACTTAAGATCGAGAAAGAAAGTTACATTACAGCTTAAGAGAGAGTCATTTTTAATTATGGACACCACCACGATCACCAGTGAAGTTGTTGAGCTGTTGTGTCGCATTAGCCGGCAAAAGCTCCGGGAACAAGATATCACTCCTTTGGTAGTCTTTCTGACTGCTCTGATTTCCATCCTGCGCGGAGTGATGATTATTGACAGGACGATCGCAGTTGAAGAAGAAGAACGGCTGCAAAAGACTCTCAAAGCCTTTGCCAGCGGCGACCGCGATCGGGTAGAACTAATTCAGCGCCTTATCAAAGGAGTATCCAAACAGCAGGTTTACTTCAACCCCACGGAATTGCTAACCCTGACAGCTTTGTTCTCAGAATCAGAAAAGCTGTTGCTCATCGGTTCTGGCTACGAAATGTCAGCGGCAGACGGACACATCGATATGCGGGAGCAAATGTACTTACAGTCGATCGCAAATCGGCTCGGCCTCGACTCCAGACATATTGCAGTCATAGACACTTTATTTACTAAAGAAGGAACCCTCGACTCAAAAGCTTTTGCCGAAGTTCAAGCTTTACTCGAACCCAGCGAATTCGAGTCCCGCGATCCGGTATTTGCGAAAGCAGCAAAGCACTTGCTGAGTATTTTAGTCCGCAAATAATCCAGCGCATATAAATTTTGGGGCAGTAAAACTAGTGATAAATGAGTTTGAGGATTTGACGCTTTTTCCATTTGAGACGGGACTTGCGCGCTCTTACCCTGAAAAACCGCGTTGTTTAACCGCTACCAAGAGCGCTGCACGGCGTATGTTGGTGAAAAACCTGGTTTCTGCCTAAGTCCCGCTTTATTTTTTTTGCAAGAGTCGATCGAGCCTTGTATCTCATTGAACCGAATCAATCTAAAATCTAAAAGCGACTTGTCGCTGCCTTGATAGACACAGTTTGGTCTCACATCTAAAATTGATTGATTATGCAAATTGAATGGCAAACCGCCAAAACCTACGAAGACATTCTCTATCACAAAAGCGGCGGCACCGCCAAAATTACCATCAATCGACCTCACAAACGGAACGCTTTCCGTCCCAAAACCGTGCAGGAACTGTGTGATGCCTTTACTGATGCCCGCGAAGACACAAAAATCGGCGTTGTCCTTTTCACTGGTGCGGGGCCTCATACAGACGGCAAATACGCCTTTTGTGCCGGCGGCGACCAAAGCGTGCGCGGTGCGGCCGGATATGTAGACGAAGGTGGCATACCCCGCTTGAACGTGCTCGACTTGCAGAAGTTGATTCGATCGATGCCCAAAGTTGTAATTGCTTTAGTTGCCGGCTACGCAATTGGAGGAGGTCACGTTCTGCACTTAATTTGTGACTTGACGATCGCTGCTGACAATGCTATTTTCGGACAGACCGGCCCAAAAGTAGGCAGTTTCGACGGTGGTTTCGGAGCTAGCTATCTCGCCAGAGTTGTCGGCCAGAAAAAAGCCCGAGAAATTTGGTTTTTGTGTCGCCAGTACAGCGCGCAGCAAGCCCTAGAAATGGGTTTAGTCAACTGCGTCGTGCCCGTCGAACAACTCGAACTTGAAGGGATGCAGTGGGCGGCGGAAATTCTAGAAAAAAGTCCGATCGCCATTCGCTGTTTGAAATCTGCTTTTAATGCCGACTGCGACGGTCAAGCCGGTTTGCAAGAACTGGCGGGAAATGCCACTTTGCTGTACTATATGACCCAGGAAGGCGCCGAAGGCAAACAAGCCTTTTTGGAAAAACGGCAACCTGATTTTAGTCAATATCCTTGGCTGCCATAGCTGGATGGAGAAATCAGTTTTTTTATGCGCTCATATTAAAGTAGATACTGCTGATTTTTATGAGTTAGTAAAGCCAAATGCACCCGATCGTCCAAAAGTGTCAGTATTGATACCAGTTCCTAAAAAGAATGAAACTGCTTTGCCAGATCCAAACCATGATAGTTATCAGTGATTCCCCAATCGAAAATCGAAAATGGTATTAGCTGTCCTGCTGCGGACTAACTAGACCGATACTGCTGCTGCCGATTTTTCTGTTAATGTTGTGCCTGTAAGCTGGCAGGCATTGCGCTCGGAAAGAGCGACTGCCGCATCCTGCAGCGTCAGAGTCGGTTCTTGCCACAGTCCAATTTCTTCTATGTTTTCCCAAGATGCCCCAAAAGGCGAAACCGCTAAAGAACAAGCTTTCCACTGACCTTGAACTGGCCCGCCTAGTAGAGCGCAAACACCCCCGCGTCTCCCCTCAGGGGTATAGTGGCGGCAGTGGCGACAAGCTGAAGTTAATGAGGTTTGCATAAAAATTCTTAGGAAAATCATTTTCATCTCTAATTCTCCTTTGCAGAGCTAGCAGGCCTTAGAGCATCCCAGCCTTTATTCTGTATGGGTTCTAGCGATCCCCGGAGCCTAATTAAATTTTATAATTAATTTATAATCTCGTTATATTTAGAAACAATTGCCTCAGTCTTGGCTCATTGTATAGGTAAAAACACAGGTTAAAAGTTTATAAAGCGGCTAGGGATCAAGAAAAAGTACAAATGCCGAACGAGTATGAGAGGTTATAAATAAGCGGTATCTCCGGATACAAAAAGCTGCTTCGAGTCTCGCTAAGCAGCCTCCGGGACACAACAACAATTAAGTTTTAAAATTAAAATCAAAAGATAGCTGCCGGCGATCGACAGCAGGCGATCCGGCCCCTGTTGCATTGACGCCAAAATTAGCTAATCATAAAATAGGCAAGTTTTCAAGCTTCTTGTTTATATCTACAATCAAAACATTAAAATCAATTCAGAGGCGGTAGGAGTTTTGCTAATGAGTAAGCGTTCTTCGGTTGAATCCCCAAATCATCAATCCTCTTCAACCCCAATCAAGCCTGCTTTGCAAGCAGTCCTGGGGAGTCTGGATGTAAACCTAGAAGCAGAACTGACAACATACAGAAGGCACAGGCGGCGCGCCGAACAGTGGGTGTCCCCATCAGTTCGTACTGGCAAGCAAACAGCCACAACCGAGCAACAGCTAGCCCAAAAGTTGCCCCTGGAGGCCGCGGAGGAAACCCAGCAGCCGCTGTCGCTGCCCCTATCCCTTGCCGGCATCCAGGGCGATGCCCCGCTAGCAACTACCAGGGGCGGCACAAAATTATCTAGCAGTGCCTTCGCACCCAACAATTATCTCGAATCCAGCGAAAAACTGATCGAAAGTTTGGACGAGTCAAAAGCCGAGCCTGCCGTCGAACGCAGTTTAGCAGCCAGTCTGTTAACTCCCTTGGGACTAAGTTCGATGCTGCTGTTTCTGCTGTCGTGCACAGCTTTGGGCTACGCAGTCATGCACCCGTCAAGTCTGGCTAAGATGGCCGGCCTGAACCGTTTTCTCGATCGCAGTTCACCCTCTCCAAGCGACAGTCCCGCCTCTACTGCCATCTCAGATACCGGCACCAAGGAACTGCCCAAAGCTCCAAATTTGGTATCAAAGGAATTTGTCGAGCTAGATTTGAGCACTCTCAGCAATGTCAATCCTACAGCCAGCGCGATTCCTTCCCCGTCGCCAAAAGCCTCAATCCCGCCCAATCCGGCAGCGCCTCCTGGCCCCAGCGCGGCTGTCCCGATTCCGACAGAAGATGGCAACCCCGCCAGAGGGAGAGAACAAGGACTCAACAATATCAGCACGGCTTTGCTTCCCAGTCCCCGCCCCAGCGCCCAGCCAGTGCCGACACTGCCGACACTGCCTCCAACACCCTCCCCAGCCCAGCCAGCCGCCGCATCCCCAGCGACAGCATCCCGGGCGACAGCATCCCCAGCCGCCGCATCCCCGCTGGGAAGGCCGGCACGCGCTGCCGACGGTTTCTATTACGTTGTCACCGATTACACCGACGAAAAATCGCTGCTGCAAGCCAGAACCGCAGTTCCCGATGCCTACGTGCGGAACTTCTCAAAGGGTGTCAAGATCCAAATGGGGGCTTTGAACGATGCTGCCTCAGCAGAACTTTTGGTGAAAGAACTGCAAGCAAAAGGGGTGAAGCCGCAATACTATCAGCCATAAATTAGGCAAAGAGAATTAAACTGAGGATCGGCGAGTAGGTTGGGCCCGCAGCACGAACCCTCGGTTTCGCTTCACCCAACATTTGCTCAGTTTTGATGGGTAACGCTCGCGCCCTACCCATCCTAAAAATAATCATGACGACCTAACTGAGAGGGAATTAAAAATTCAAAATTCAAAATTAAAAAGACGATTGATGAGTTTTGATTTTTAGTTTTTAATTCTGATTTCTCTGTCTTAATTCTAAAGTTGAAAATCGGGAGACGGGCCTCATGGGATTATTCGATCGCCTTTGGCGAGTGATTCGAGCCAATATTAACAGTTTGGTCGGCGCTGCAGAAGATCCAGAAAAAATTCTGGAACAGGCTGTAATGGATATGCAGGAAGATTTAGTGCAGATCAGACAAGCTGTGGCAGGGGCGATTGCAGCTCAAAAACGCACCGAACGCCAGTGTTCCCAAGCTGAGTCTACTGCAGCAGAATGGTACCAGCGGGCGCAGCTAGCTTTGCAAAAAGGCGAGGAAAATTTGGCGCGGGAAGCTCTGACGCGCAGGAAATCTTATCAAGAAACGGCAACGGCGATGAAAGCCAGTCTCGGGCAGCAAAACGCTGTTGTGACTCAACTTAAAGACAATATGCGGGCGCTAGAAAGTAAGATTTCCGAGGCAAAATCTAAAAAAGATATGTATATTGCTCGAGCTCGATCGGCTCAAGCATCGGAAAGGCTTCAAGAAATGATGGGCAATCTCAATACAGGCAGCGCTTTGAGCGCGTTTGAACGGATGGAAGAGAAAGTCATGCAGCTAGAATCTCGCTCCGAAGCAATCGCAGAACTCGGAACTAACGATTTAGAAAAGAAGTTTCTCTCTCTCGAAGGTGCCGAGGATGTCGATATTGAGTTGGCGGCGATGAAAGCACAAATGCTTCCGGGCAAAAATACACCCAAATTGCCCTCGGGCGAGCCGCCCGCATCCTGAACCCCAGGCAGCAGAACAATAGTTAGGACGAGCAAAAACTTCTCAACAGCCTAGCTAGAGATGGCTCGAAGCCTGTGGGGGAATTCCCGGATCGAAGTTAAACTCAATAGATAGGTGCATGAATAAGCTTGCCTGCATCACTTACTCGATCGCTTTAAACTGGATTTATCTGTCTGCAAAAATTGCCAAAAACTAAATCGCACTAAAAATCTGACAAGAGTGAATTTCACAACTGCGGGCTAGCGCCTAAAGCCTGCTTTCCGCCTACTTCGTACACCTCACCCTGGAAAAATAGCATTATGGGATTATTTGACCGCATTAGCCGAGTCGTCAAAGCCAATCTTAACGATCTGGTCAACAAAGCTGAAGACCCGGAAAAGATTTTAGAACAGTCCGTTACGGATATGCAGGAAGACTTGGTGCAGTTGCGTCAAGCCGTTGCCAGTGCGATCGCCACTCAAAAGCGCACCCAAACTCAGTACAATCAAGCTGAGTCTCAGTCTAACCAGTGGCAGCAGCGCGCTCAGCTAGCCCTGCAAAAAGGAGACGAGACTTTGGCCCGGGAAGCGCTGGTGCGCAAAAAGTCTCACGCTGAAACGGCGGCTACCCTGAAAGCCAGTCTGGAGCAGCAATCGGCTCAGGTGGAAAGCCTCAAGCGCAACTTGATCGGTTTGGAGAGCAAGATTTCCGAAGCTAAGACTAAGAAGGATATGCTCAAAGCGAGGATATCCGCTGCTAAGGCTCAGGAACAGCTCAACAATACGATTGGCACCTTGAATACTGGCAGTTCAATGGCGGCTTTCGATCGCATGGAAGAAAAAGTTTTGCAGATAGAAGCACGCGCGGGAGCTTCGGCAGAATTGGCCGCCGGCGGCAGCAATTTAGAGGAACAGTTCCGCTTGCTCGAAAGCGGCGGTGATGTTGACGACGAGTTGGCTCAGATGAAAGCTCAACTGACCGGAGGTTCTGTGTCTCAAGGTAAATTGCCGGCAGCGGGTAAAACTGCTGCTAGCAGCTCGGAGTCGAGTCCGGTGATTGACGCTGAGTTGGAAGAGCTGCGATCGGAACTCAATAAAATGTAGTAATCTCTCTCAAAATTCACCGGAAAACGAGGAGCCGCTGACTTCAGGCATGGGGAGGAACGCTTTCGGAGCGGCCCGGGCAGCCTATAACCAACTGCGTGGCCCCGGTTGCCTGGGGTGCAATTAACTCGTGATTAAGAATAACCATCCGCGCCAAGAAACGCTTTGATAAGGTGCAATCTCTGATTGCATCTCGTCTCAGCCTCATCGTAGCGCGGGTAAACAAGCAATGGCAGAACGTCGATCCGGATTACTTTCGATTTTGATGGACTCGGAAAGCGTAGATACCTTAAATAAAAGTAAGCGCAATTGCAATACCTCTTGTACTGTTAGTTGTTTTGAGTCTCTAAAGGTGATTTATCAACACCTTTAAGACTAGGATTGTGGTTCGATCGATCGCCGTCTCTGAAAGAGCTGGGGAGGTTAATATAATCGTTTAATACTTTATTAAACTTGCCCATACCTACTTATTGCAAGAATATTGATAGACGCTCCGTTTTGTCTAGCATTCTCAGGATCAGGTCGAAAACCCATAAATATTTTCTGGGAGAGTAAACCACAGTGGATGTAAAACTGACCAGCCTATAAAAAGGTAGAACGGAATACCACGATTCGTTAAATTGGTTAAAAATAATCGTTCAACAATCGCTAAAAGCTTCAAAAAAAAGTTGTAATCACTCAAAAAATAGGGCGTTGCTCCACCCAAATTTACGCTTGTTGACAAGTATGATCCCATTCATGCAGGTAGAAGCAGGAATCAGACCAAACAGCGAAAATACTTCTACTGGAATGGTGAAGCAAAGATTAAGTTTAGCCAAGTTGGTATAGCAGATGTCAACTATTTCTGAGATGGCAGCTTTCATAGAATGCTCCGCCGACCTAAAGCGCTAGCTTGGGGATGTCGGAGCTTTTTTGCGGGGGTGTTTAGAAATACATAAAAATAGCACTATGTCAAGTATCTTTATGTTGATTTAAACAATTAATTCTTTCAAAAAAGTGATAGAGTAAATTTATTCCTTGCAATTGCGCCGGCCGCACCCGAGCGTAAGTAGGGCTTGCTGAATAAGTCCAAAAAACTCAAAAAAGTTCGCTCGCGCTATTGCTCGCCCACGCTCAAATTAA
>NZ_JAUBSF010000011.1:79574-110400 GCF_036704615.1 Microcoleus sp. K4-B3 | reverse complement strand
CTTATTCTCTCCCGGCGCGGTGGCTCTAGTTCTTCTGAAAGCCACCGTTCTCATCTTTATTTAGTCTAAACTACAGTTAATTAACAAATCCACTATAATTAGCATACCATTTATTAAAACATCTGAATATATGTTAAACAAGTTGTACAAGTATTCTCAAATCTCAAAAAGATACTGATGATAACTCAAACTCCATCCTTCAAAACCCTACAAACTAAAATTGGCGGTAAGGACTGGTGCAACTGCGCCAAAACAGTAGAAGCAGGTCTGAAAAAAATCACCGAAATTACCGACATTCATGTAGTATTTACCACAGAAAATTTCGTATAAAAAATAGCAAATGCGACCTAACATTTAAAATTTAGAATTACTTGGCGGCTGTGTAGAGATAGCCAAAAATTAAGTATTTCTTCGCCGACTTGTTCTGGATAGAAGTGGTGAAAGAAATGCCTACCGTCTTGACATTCCCAAAGCCGATCGCCTTTTTTAAGAAATTTCGGCCAGCGGCGCATAACCAGAGGAGATACAACAAAATCCGTTTTGCTGCTGCATATTAACAAAGGTACTTCTACACCTTGCTCGCGGGAATCACTCATCCTAAATAAAGAGTGAGGACAAGGAGAACAGGCTAAGTCATCCTCAAAATATAATATGAATTTTTGATGGATAATTTGATTTTGGCATCCCAGCATATCGCCTACTATTTGATTCAAAACTTGTTTGCGACTCCAGGGAAAAGCTGAAAGATGCGTATAGTAATGTGCTTGCCAATTAATAGCAGATGGCAAACCGACCGCTAAAAGTCCCAAAGAACTTACTTTGTGAGGATATCGACGCGCATACATTAAACCAACTAATCCGCTGGTACTGTGGCCTATGAGATGAATTGGGCGATCGCGCAATGTTAAAAAATCGTGCAAAAGTTCAACAGCCATATCTAAAGAGCAAGCTTCGTCTTCAGTTTGTTGGTATTCCCATATTTGCACTGGTACAGAATCATTTAAGTAGGAAAGCAGCGAGCGATCGAAGAATTGCAAACTCGGGCTTACACTTAACCAAAGCACGTCTTCTGAACTAAATTTCATCTATTTTAAGTTGGATATCGAGTTATTAACAATAATAATTTATCTGCTAGATTTTCGGGGCGGGTTGAGTGCGTAATTTTGATTGCCGAACATAATCTAATTACAAAACTCACCCTGCTACCGTTAAGTCTACAAGCTAAATTCTTTCTTGAGTTGAGATACCCAAGATTTGATGCGCGATTCCGTCAGATCGGATTGGTTGTCTTCATCAATAGCAAGACCCAAAAACTTGCCATTGACTACAGCTTTAGATTCATTAAAATCATAGCCCTCTACCGGCCAATAACCCACTGTTTCGCCGCCCTGTTCCGAAATTTTTTCAGCCAGAATGCCCATTGCATCCATAAAATTATCCGGGTAGCCTTCTTGGTCGCCAGTTCCCACATAAGCTACTTTTTTGCCGCTAAAATCAATATCGTCAAGTTCGGGAAAAAATCCTTCCCAGTCGCTTTGCAGTTCGCCGATATTCCAAGTCGGACAAGCGATAATCAGACATTCGTATTCAGCAAAATCATCATTTTCAACGCTGCCGATATCGTGCAAGGTCACGAGATTGCCGCCAAGTTCATCCCGAATCATTTCAGCTACCGACTCAGTTTTCCCAGTTGTAGTTCCGTAGAAAAGACCAATTGCTTTTGACATTTTTACTCCGAAGGTGAAATTTGATAGTGCTTGAGAATTATTTTTTTTGAGTCAGGATTTGGCATTTCCTGCCTGCAATTCAGACAAAAACAGTAGACACGGTTGTGGCAAACCTGAGAAATTAGGGAGTCAAGGCAGCAAGGACACTGTTTTTTCATCGGGTTAAAGTTGAAAATTCATCAACCAAGCTGACTCGCTCATATCGGGGTCAGGTTCGCAGTCAATTAGTAACAAATTCAGCGTCGTTTGTACTTTTAGACTGCGCGGGATGCCGGCGGGTACAAACACAAATACTCCCGGTTTTAAAGTCACTGTTCGATCGCACACCGTGAGAGTCCCCACTCCTTCTAAGACGGCGAGGGTTACATCTTTGGAGTTATCGAGGTCAGGTATTTCGGAATTTTTACCCAAACTCATCAGTTTTTGGCTGTCGGCGGATTGTCCGTCGCTGATTCGCGAGGCTGACGCGGAAACTATTGCTGCTGTCACGGTGATTGACCTCCAGGTACTATTAACTTCCGGCACTTATTGCAATTAATATTCAATAAGCTACCATGCAATTTAGATAAATTGTCAAGAATCAAGCATTAAGATTTATTACAAAAGGCTGTCAAGCTAGCTGTCCGCTCAACGCGACCAGCCCCAAATTAAGACTGGGCCGTATTTTTGGGCGATCGAACTGCGAGGTGCGATGACTTAACGTTAAAAATATTTGGTAATTATTCGCAGTTAGTGCTTAAAATTAGGTTTGTAGTGCGATCGCGAATACAGCCATTCTCAATTGCCCCCAACACCGTAAGGATACGGCGCCTTGTCCCTACGGAATATGTATATTGCACTCAACAGGGTAAGGTGCAACGCTGCGCGCGCACCCTACAAAATGCAATAGAGGCGGGTTTTAGCCGGATTTGTCGATCGCCAAAATCCGTCTCAAACTCGCCCCTAATGACAACAGTCAACAATCAACAATCAACAATTAACCGACTAATTCTTCGCCCCTACGCCCACATACATAATCGACGTATCCTCATTAATTCTGATTTTAAACAAGCCAGACTTTTTGTAATCAAAATAGTTAGCGATATTAGAGACTAGCACTTGAGAAACTTGTTGGAAACTTTCCCGGGAAGGAAATAGCTGCTTTCCACTTGTAAAATTCCCCCAAAAACCGTGCATCTCGGCTAAAATAGCGCCCATTTCTCCAAACATATCAAAACCTTTAATTTCAATCTTGCCGAAACCCGTATCGCGCATTACCACAGACAGTTCCTCCGGGGTAACAAACTTTTCCCAATCGTGAACGCCCCGCTTAATTTCCTGCAATGTATTTTCCATCAGTCCAATCATCACAATTTGTGAGGAAAAAGTTCGGTTGATGGTATCAAAAAAGAACAGTCCGCCAGGCTTGAGAATCCTGTGAACCTCTGACACAACCTTTTTGTAATCGGCCACGTGTTCCAAAACATCCACGCAGATTACAACATCAAAGGTATTGTCGTCGTAGGGCATATTTTCGGCAAAACCTTGCCTGTAGTCAATCTCCCAACCGCTGGTAACTGCGTGATTTTGAGCTGCTACAATGCACTTGTCCGATCGATCTATTCCAGAAACAATAGCGCCTCTCTCGGCCATAAACTCGCAAGAAAAGCCGCCGCCGCACCCGACATCTAAGGTTTTCAGCCCTTGCCAATTAGTCGCGTGTCTGTCGAAAAACTCAAATCTGGGTTTATTTAGATGGTATAAGGCATAAATTTTAGCATTTTCGTCCCACCAATTATCGGCATTTTCCTCATAAAATTCTAAATCATTTTTTACTTCAGTTTTTTGCACGATTTTCTCAGTCCTGATTAGTGGAAAATATAGAGGGCGATCGCACTTTTGCCTGATTTTATAGAAATGACGCCAACAAACCAAATTTTTGTAAAAAATCAGAGGTTTCGTGACGAGTTCGCAGGCAGGAACCGGGTTTCTGAATCCGCGCGCATAAGTTCTATTTTCTCTAAAGTTGCGAATCGCCACAGCTTTTTATTATAATACTTTTGGCACAAATTTCAACGAAATGGATCGCGTTTCTATTATCATCCCAGCCCTCAACGAAGCGACTTGTCTGGAACGCACCCTCCGCCAACTCAGCATCCTCAATCCTCCGGCTTGGGAAGTGTTGGTGGTAGACGGCGGCAGTCAAGACGAAACAGTGGCGATCGCACTTTCCGCTGCCACCCGCGTTATTTCTAGCAGTACAGCCGGACGTTCCGTGCAAATGAATTTAGGTGCCCAAGTCGCCACCGGCGAAATTCTGTGCTTTCTCCACGCCGATACTTTAGTTCCCGACGACATGGTAGCAGTCATCCAGAAAACATTGTCCGATGCCGAAATCGTCGGCGGCGGGTTTATCTCCCTGATGGCTGGTTCGCAGCAAACAAGATGGGGTTTTTCCCTGCACAATTACCTCAAAACTTATTACGCGCCGCTGTTATTTCGACCTCATTTATTTTTTAAAGGATTGCGCCTGCTGTTTGGCGACCAAGTTATTTTTTGCCGCCGCGCCGACTTTTTGGAATGCGACTGTTTCGATGCTGCGCTGCCAATTATGGAGGAAGCAGATTTATGTTTAAAATTAGTGCGGCGGGGTAAAATTAAGTTAGTTAATAGGGTAGTCGAAAGTAGCGATCGCCGAGTGGCGAATTGGGGCGAATTTAAAGCAACGGCCATCTATTTTTTGATTGGTTTTTTGTGGGGTTTTGGCGTTTCTCCCCGGTATCTCAAGCAGTTTTATGAAGACATCCGCTGAGACATAAAATTCGATTAAATTCCCAGAATGGACTGGCTGTATTTTGCGGGCAAAACTTTCTGTAACAGGTAAATAATCACCCAACAACCTAACAAAGTCCCGCTAACTAAAAAGCCGAACTTCAGCAGCGGATTTACCGGGTCAATAAACTTATAAAACACTAACAACACATATTTCACTACTGTCGAATCCAGGAGATAGATAGGGAATGAATAAGCAGCTAATATTTTGATTAACCCAGATATTCTACTGGGAAGTGCGATACTCTTAGAAAATGCCAGGATCGACAATACGAAAAAAATTGCGTATCCTTGAGAAGATATTTTAAAAAACGATCGCAGAAACCATCCCTCCGAATTAACTCCACTTATCAGGTAATATTCCCAAATGCTCGCTATATAAAAGAGGATAGTTGCCACTAAAATTGGTATTTTTCTGCGTTCGAGAACGGGTTGAATTCTGTCATAGGAACCGCCCAAAAAGAGACCAGTTGAAAATGGCAAAATCCAACTAAAAATCCAGCGCTCCATCAAAGGTAGAGGTATTGATATGTATTTGAGAGCGGTTAAGTAGAAGAAGATTGTAAAAATTGTTTGAATTGTTAAGCCCAAAGCCAAAACTTTTCTGGGTTCTAAAAATCTTAATTTCACGAGAAGCCACCACCAGCCGTAGCATTGAACAATCACAACGATGAAGTAATAGGGAGGCATCACCGAGCCGGTCAGGATATCTCTGAGTAATGACAGTAAATCAAATTTTTGGAGTTCCCCCCAATTATTTAAAATGTACAAAGCTACTGACCAAAATAGATAGGGGGGTAGAATTTTTGACAGTCTTTTTTTGACTACCTGTGCGGGATTATTTTGATTTTCCAGTTTGTTGGTGAGAAAAAAGCCGCTCAGCAGTAAAAATGCAGGTACGCAGAACAGTTGAAATGTATCGATCGCGACAAATAAAATTCTGCGATCTTTAAATGCCAAGAACCCAGCATGAGTAATCACAACACTGACGATCGCTAAAGCTCGGATCAAATCAAATTCAGCGAACCGATTAGAAACTTTTTGCATGGTAAAAATTAGATTGCAAAAATTTGATTTAAATTAAAAATTTTTTGTCTGATACGAAATCCGGGTTTGCTACCCCTTTTATCATTCGGCGGTTGAAACCGCTGCATAGAGTCAAACGAAGTCCGAGCAAAGGGGGACTAAGAGATAAAGGGGGTTTTTAAGCCGGATTTGGTATGAGGAGCAGAATATCATAAAATGTTATATTTGCTCCTATGTTCACAAAACTTATCTCGGCAAAAATAAGTCACCGAGTGCTGGAATTGAGGAAGAAAGACTATAAAGACTATTCAAAAAAAAATCTACCTAATTTAGGTAGATTTTTATAAAGGTTCAAGCAATGAGTTAACTTTTGGCTAACCGTTGGTGTGATGGATGTGCGACGCAGAAACACTATCCAACCGATCGCGCCCGTTGCGGATCACGCGCAGCATATCGCTCAGCTTGTGCTCGATATTATCTAGCACTTGGTCGGCATAATCGTCGGCTCCGTTTTGAATTTCTTCGCATTCAGCCATCGCCCTGACTCTCATCTCTTCCAATTCCTCTTGAGCCTGGTAGCGAATTTGTTCGACTTCCGCCAGCGTCGCCTGCTGAATTGCCTCGCAGTCGAGCAAAACTTGCTGCCGCAACTGATCTGCTTCTATCTTCGCCTGCTGGAGCAGGCCCATATCGTTTAAAAGTTCTGCCGCTCTCTGTTCTGCTGCTTCTATCACTTCCTGAGCGTAAAGTTCCGCCTCTTGAAGCAAGTCGTCCTTGTGCCGGATGATCGTCTCGGCTTCCTGAAAGGCGATCGGCAAATTTAGCCTCACCAAGTCTAACTGATCGAGCAACTGTTCTTCATCCACCAGAGTGCGTCTGGTCATAGGAATTCGCGGGCTGTCGAGAACAATTTCCTCAAGCCTGTTCAATTCCCGCTGGATGTCTACTCCTGCGGTTCGGGTGGGGTCTCCGAAGGCGGCTGTGTTCTGAGGTGATTCGTTCTCAGTGCGGAGGCCGGTACTGTCGGGTTCGATGCGAGTTGGTTCCTGCTGGCGTAACATTTGTAAATATCTAGGGCGACGTGTTTCGGAACAAGATGATCTACGGAGCCACCAAACTTGGCTATTTCTTTAACTACACTACTACTTAAAAAGCTGTACTCGTTAGAAGTTGCCAAAAAAACTGTTTCAATTTCACCCAGAAGGGTTTTATTGGTGTGGGCCATCTGGAGTTCCATTTCAAAATCTGTTAATACCCGGAGCCCCCGCAGCAGCACTTTGGCTTGTCGAATCTTAGCATAGTTTACTGTCAAACCCTCAAAACTGTCTACTTCTACGTTTGGCAAGTGTTGGGTAGAGCGCAGGATCTGCTCGATCCGTTCCTCTACGGTGAAGAGAGGGGTTTTGCTGGGGTTTCTGACTACCGTAACAATTACCCGATCGAACAGTTTAGATCCCCGCTCGATAATGTCTGCGTGACCGAAGGTTATGGGGTCAAAGCTGCCTGGATAGATTGCAATCACGAGTTTGGCTCAACGGAGTGGGGGGGAGTGGGGGAGTGGGAGAGTGGGAGAGTGGGGGAGTGGGGGAGTGGGGGAGTGGGAGGGAAATCTTCACGCTTGACTTAATTCTCTCAACATCTATCCGTTAAATCCGTTAAATCCCGTACATTGCTCGTTGCCGAACTTCCTTCTACTTTTTCATAGAATGAGCTTTGTAGAAAGTTTCGAGGCTTTGCTTGTCGCCCACAAACCTCCAGTGCCAAGGCTCGTAACTGACGCCTTGGCGATTGTTTTTGGGGAAGGACATTTCAAAGCTGAAAGCGACGGCGTTGGCTTCTAACCACTTAAATGCTTGGGTATTTTCAAAACTGGGACTCAGGTTGTTTTCCGGGGCGCTGCCGTCGCCGATGTCGATCGCGTAACCGGTGTGGTGTTCGCTGTAACCTGGAGGGGCGCTGACTTCAGCTCGCTTGCTGGCGTTTTGCCTGCGTTCGGCTTTCACGTCAAAAAATACGTGTTGTTGGTCTTCGAGGGAGCGAAAGCCGGATATGGGAGCGAAGTAAATGCCTGAGGCCGCTGCGGCGTTGGCCATTTCCTGATATTTTGCTGCTGCTGAGGTGCGGAGTGTGACGTTACCGTCGGGGGTGACGCCTACCAAGTCTTTGGCTGGTGCTTCTGTGTACGGCAAGTGTCCCAGCAGGTTGTCTGGGGTTGCGGTGGCTTTTGGGTTGGTAGCTGGACTCGCGACCGACCCAGACGCGGAACTCACCGGTGCTGGATTTTGTTGAGTTTGCTCTGCCTGACTGGTGGCTGGGAACAAGTTAAAGTTGAGGTGCAGCCAGATGCTGACCCCACAGGCTAATGCGGCCAACCCTAGCAGTTTCCAAATTAGCCCTTTTTTCTTGGACTGACTCGGCCCTGCTTCTAGGTATGGGTGGTCTCGCACTGCTTCTGGAATTTCGTCGGCGACAAGCTCCGAGGCTTGCGGGGGTTTTCTTGACAGACTAGCGTTATCCAAGCCAGCTCCACTCCTGCACTTCAATAAGGCTCAACGTTAAAAATTGTAGACCGATATGGGCGATCGAACAGCTACAATTGCCGCTGAGTATATATCATCTCTTCCAGACTTCGCCCTATCCCATCCGCCAACTCTCGAATCTGTTGCTTGGGCGATCGTCGCACAGTCGATCGTCCATCCGAGGTCGAACTGGTTGGCGTTGGTGGTGCTGGTTTATTTTAAGTGTAATTTGTTACAAATTGACAAAATCCAACAATTCTGCGATCGACACATCAAACGTCCGCGCCAATTTTAGCAGAGCACCGATGTCAGCCATTGCCATACCGGCGATCGGGCATAAGTTTTAACAGTATTGTAGGATACCCCGGAGCGATCGGCTACTTCCTTTAGCGATCGGTCTTCGAGCGCCGTCAAGGTCTAATTAATAGCTTAAAGCTCGATCGACCACAATCAAACATTACCAACTTCCGCCAACTCAGCACCACCAACAGAACCTTCGTCTTCCCCTTTATCCCCTTCCTCAACCGCAACTGTTAACTTCAATCCCAGAGCATTCAGCCAATTAGCCAAAGCATAAATTGTCGCACTTCCATTCTGCGACAGCAAAACATCTAATTTTTCCAGGTGCAATGATGCCTCTTCATCTGACATATTTAGTTTTCCAAGAGCCTCAAATACATCTCTCAGCGCTTTTGGCATTATTCCTAATTCCAAATCGCCTGCTTCTTCCTCAAAAATCTCTGTGAGATAGCCAGCAGAATATGCCGGATCTTTGAGATTTGAAATTTTATAGGGGTGATAAGGTAAGCTCTTAGGCATTGTCATTGTCTTAACTCCTGTAATCTGTCCAGTATATTTTAGCCTTGTGGATATCTTGCTCTTGAGTGCTTTTATCCCCGCCTATCAACAAAAGTACAATTGTTTCTTCTACTTGTCCAAAATAGACCCGATAGCCGGGGCCGTAATTTATCCTCAACTCATAGACACCTTCTTCGACTGCTCGATAATCTCCGAAATTTCCAGTCCCAACTCGATCTAGTCGCCGGTCAATCTTAAATTTTGCCTTGAGATCCCGCAGGGAGTCTAACCACTCCGAGAAAGGAACTTTGCCGTCTGGCGTGCTGTAACGCTGAATATCTCTCTCGTTGTACTTCCATAAAGTCGATCGTACTTGCACCCTCATCTTAATACCGGCGATCGACCCAAAATCAAACCTTACTAACCTCAGCTACTTCTGCAACATCACTAACAGAACTTCCCTCTTTCACTTTATCCCCTTCATCAACCGCAACAGTTAACTTCAATCCCAAAGCCTTCAGCCAATTAGCCAAAGCATAAATTGTCGCGCTTCCATTCTGCGACAACAAAACATCTAATTTTTCCAGATGCAATGAGGCCTCCTCATCAGACATAATTGGTTCGCCCAGAGCCTCAAATACATCTCGAAGCGATTTTCGCATTATTCCCATCTCTAAATCGCCTTCTTCCTCTTCTTCAAAGATCAGTGAGAGGTAAGCAGCAGCATAATTTGGGTCTTTGAAATTGGAAATTTTAAAAGAATGATAACTATCACTCGTCGGCACTTTGGCGTCTTTCATAATCTCTCCAGTATTCCTGAGCTTTAACAATGTCTTGGTCTTGAGTGCTTTTATCTCCACCGCACAGGATAAGCACAATCGTAGCTCCCGCTTGTCCAAAGTAGATTCGGTAGCCCGGGCCATAGTCAATCCTTAATTCCCAAACTCCTGCGCCAACCGATCGATAATCTCCTAAGTTGCCACCGCTAACCCGCTGAAGCCTTTTATCAATCCTAATTTTAGCGTTAACATCCCGCAGGGTTGTAAACCATTCTGCAAAGGGAACTGTGCCATTTTGTCTGATATAACGCTGAATTTCCCTCGGTTGTACTTCCATAAGGTCGATCGTACTTGCACCCCGAGCTTAATACGGGCGATCGCCCCCAATCAAACATTACCAACCTCCACCAACTCAACATCAGCAACAGAACCTGACTCTTCCCCTGCATCAACCGCAACTGTTAACTTCAATCCCAGAGCATTCAGCCAATTTGCCAAAGCATAAATTGTTGCACTTCCATTCTGCGACATCAAAACATCTAATTTTTTCAGGTGCAATTTAGCATCTTCAGCAGACATATTTGGTTCGCCCAGAGCCTCAAATACATCTCGAAGTGCTTTTCGCATGATTCCTAATTCCAAATCTCCTTCTTCCTCCTCAAGTATCTCTGTGAGGTAAGCCGCAGCAAATAAGGGGTCTTTGAGAGATTTAATTTTTAACGGATGGTAAGGTACGCTTTTAGGCATTTTCTCTGCTCCTGTATTCTCTCCAATATTTCTTAGCTGTGCTAATATCTTGCTCTTGAGTGCTTTTATCTCCGCCACACAGCAGAAGCACTATAGTTGTTTCTATTTGTCCAAAATAAACGCGGTAGCCCGGGCCAAAGTCAATCCTAAATTCCCAGACTCCCTCTCCCAGCGATCGAGAATCTCCCAGATTGCCATCGCTAACCCGCTCAAGCCTTTTAACAATCTTGGCTTTGCCTTTAAAGTCAAGGGAGAGATTCCAACCACTCGGAAAAAGGAATTTTGCCATCAGGTATCTGATACTGCTGAATTTCCCTCGGTTGTACTTCCATAAGGTCTATCGTACTTGCACCCTCATCTTAATACCGGCGATCGCCCTATCAAAGCTTCTTCACCAGGGCCAACTCAAGATCGCCGATCGAAAAGAACTCTGCCGTCAGGGGTAGTGTAATGCTCAATTTCTCTCGGTTGCGCTTCCATAATCTTGATTCTAGCGACGGAGAACTCGAATCTTGCAGCCCGTCCGATCGGCCCTTGACTCCATGCGCTACAATTATTAAGAAATCTTTAGTTAGATCCGTTTAACGTTCCAGACGCATTATGAGTCTTCCCATTCGCAACGTCGCCATCATTGCTCACGTCGATCACGGCAAAACCACCCTTGTGGACGCTCTCCTCAGACAGTCCGGGATCTTCCGCGAAGGGGAAGAAATCCCAGATTGCGTCATGGACTCGAACGACATCGAGCGCGAACGTGGCATTACCATCCTTTCCAAAAACACCGCCGTCAGGTACGGAGAAACCCTGATCAACATCGTCGATACCCCCGGACACGCGGACTTCGGCGGCGAAGTCGAACGAGTTCTCGGGATGGTTGACGGCTGTCTGCTGATCGTAGACGCCAACGAAGGCCCGATGCCGCAAACCCGCTTCGTGCTCAAAAAAGCCCTAGAAAAAGGACTGCGCCCGATCGTCTTTGTGAATAAGATCGATCGCGAGCGAGCCGACCCCCACAAAGCCGTCGATAAAGTTTTGGATCTGTTCCTCGAACTAGGTGCTGACGACGATCAGTGCGAATTTCCCTATCTCTTCGGTTCCGGCTTAAGCGGTTACGCCAAAAAACACCTCGAAGACGAAGGGGTAGATATGAAGCCCCTCTTTGAAGAAATCCTCGACCACGTACCGCCCCCCGTAGGCGACCCCGAAAAGCCGCTGCAACTGCAAGTAACCACCTTAGATTACTCAGAATACGTCGGTCGCATCGTCATCGGCCGCATCCACAACGGCACGATTAGAATCGGCCAACAAGCAGTCTTAATTACAGAAAGCGGCGCGCTTGTCAAATCAAAAATTACCAAATTGATGGGCTTTGAAGGCCTGAAGCGGATTGATATCCCAGAATCTTCTGCTGGTAATCTTGTCGCCGTTGCCGGTTTTGCTGATGCGTATATTGGCGAGACAATTACCTGCCCCAACGACCCGCAAGCGCTGCCTTTAATCAAAGTAGACGAACCAACTTTGCAGATGACTTTCTCTGTGAACGATTCGCCGTTCTGCGGTCAAGAAGGTAGTTTGGTAACATCGCGTCAAATTCGCGATCGGCTGATGCGAGAACTCCAAACCAACGTCGCCTTGCGCGTCGAAGAAACCGAATCTCCCGACAAATTCCTCGTATCCGGCCGCGGCGAACTCCACCTCGGAATCCTGATCGAAAATATGCGTCGCGAAGGATACGAATTCCAAGTATCTCAACCGCAAGTAATCTTCCGCGAAGTCGGCGGTCGTCCCTGCGAACCCTTTGAATGTTTGGTGTTAGACGTACCCGAAGAAGCAGTCGGCGGCTGCATCGAACGCCTCGGTCAGCGGAAAGCAGAAATGCAAGATATGCACGTCAGCAGCACCGGTCGCACCCAAATCGAATTTTCAGTCCCCGCTCGCGGTTTGATTGGATTCCGAGGCGAGTTCATGCGCTTGACTCGCGGCGCTGGAATTATGAACCACAGCTTCCTCGACTATCGCCCCCTCGGTGGAGAAATTATCGCCCGTCGCAACGGAGTATTGATTTCTTTTGAAGAAGGAATTGCAACTACTTATTCACTGAAAAATGCTGAAGACCGCGGCGTATTTTTCATTACCCCCGGAACCAAGGTTTACAGAGGGATGATTATCGGAGAAAACAACCGAGATGAAGACATGGAGCTGAATATTTGCAAGTCGAAGCAGTTGACAAACCACCGCGCATCGGGCGGTGAAGAATTGGCGCAATTGCAAGCACCAGTAGATATGAGTTTGGAGCGTGCTTTGGAGTACATCGGTCAGGATGAATTGGTGGAAGTAACTCCTAAATCAATTCGCTTGCGGAAGGTTTCTAAGAAGTTGGTCAAACGCTAAAACAACTTGAGGGCTGGCAAAATTGCTAGCCCTTAGTGTCAACTTCAAACTGTATTTAAAGGCAATATTAATAATTGTAAACAACCCAGTAATTATGAGGAGCATCTAAATTTGAGAAGCAATTAAGCAGATGGAACCATGAAAACAACCCTTGAACTTAACTAAGAATTGGTTAAAGAAGCCTTTCGCTTAACCAATTTCAAGACATAAAAATAACTAATTGGCTTTGCTTTGCAAGTACAAAGTCTTGTGGGAAACGGATGTATCTCTAATCGGCCCTTAAATTGCTCATTATCCTAACGTTTATCAATAAAAATTATGCTGAAGAGAATTTATGTAAATAATTTTAGATGCCTGGTCAATTTTGAATTGACAGTAGCTGGCTTAAATCTCTTTATGGGTTCAAATGGATCGGGCAAAACTACCGTTTTCGAGGTTTTAAGAAAACTACAGAAATTTATTTTAGGCGATCAAGCTTTCCAGCAAGATTATAAAGTATCAGATTTGTTTGCAAGCAAGGATTTAACAAGATGGCAAAAATCAAACATTCAAAAATTTGAATTAGATATTGAAGGAAATGGTGGCATTTATAAATATACCCTAGAGATCGAACATCAAGGAGACTATGCACCTCCTAGAATGCGACTAGAAAGCTTAACTTTTGACGGACAACCTCTGTTTAATTTCTGGGTTGATGCAGGGGATAGAGGTATGCCTGTAGGTCAAGCTAGGCTGTATAATGACGATCCCGATCGCGAAGGTCCTTTCTTGCCGTTCTTTGATTGGTCGCGTTCTGGCATTGGTTTTATTTACGAGAGGCCTGACAATCTAAAGCTTACATGGTTCAAAAAACGGATTTCTAACTTTTTTATTGTACAGATCAATCCTTATATAATGGAATCAGAAAGCCTTAAGGAGGAAAGTGCACCTAACTGGGATATGTCAAATTATGCAGCTTGGTACAGCTATTTATCTCAAGAATCTCAAGGTAAAATCCTTAAATTAACGGTGGAATTACAAAAGATTATCCAAGGATTTGATTCATTTCAAAATTCTAAATCCGGTGATGTTAGGATTTTATCAGCATCTTTTACCCGTCCCAGCAAGGCTGCTTATAGGCTTAATGAATTATCACATGGTCAAAAAGCTTTAATTGCTCTATACACCTTAATATATTGTTCTCCTGATGATAATTTTACTTTGTGTATTGATGAACCAGAAAATTTCCTGGCTTTACCGGAAATAAAACCTTGGTGGGGTAGGGTGATGGACTATTGTCTGGAAAATCAAGCACAAGCAATGTTAATTTCTCATCACCCCTCATTAATTAATTACTTAGCTAGCAATTCAGGTTATTGGTTTGAACGAAAAGATAATGAAGCTGTCCGCGTGTGGCCAATTACTGATACTGAAGAAGAAGGTTTATCAGTTGCTAAGCTTATAGAACTTGGATGGATTTATGACAAGTAGAGATGATTTACCAGAAGTAACTATTCTCTGTGAAGATATTGACCAAGAGCGATTTATCAGACAATATCTAATCTGCCGGGGCTTGGACGATCGCAAAATTAAAGACTTTGGCAATCCTAAAGGGAGAGTAATTGAGAATAACAATGCTTCGATAGTCAAGTATTATCCAGCTCTTATGAAAAGTTATAGAAGAACACGTAAGTACAGAAATATTGCTGTAGTGGTAATGATTGATGCTGATGAAGATAGCTTGGACGATCGAATGCGTTCTTTAAATATAGCATTAGACGAAACAGCAGGTAATTTAAACAGAGATCCGCGACTGCCTAATGAGAAAGTTGCTATTTTTGTGCCAGCCCGAAATATTGAAACGTGGTTTTATTACATTAATAACAATATGGAAGGACAAGAATGTAATGAAAATACTGATTATAAAGATAAAAAAATGAGTGCAGAAGAGAGGATTGAACTAGCTAAAAGAGCGGCAAAAAAATTGGCTACAGAAATATGTCCTCAGGGAGTCGATCGCATTACTTTGCCTTCTCTCCGTTATGCGTGTACGGAGTTGCAACGGTTACAGTTTTAAAAAAAGAGTTAGTTGATGTGACATAATGTTCTGTTAGATCCCCGATTTCTTAAAGCCATCGAAGAGCTGGGTTTTCTGTTTTCTTAAGTTGTTCTACTTAGTTAATGATATATCATTTTTATATATCAATTGGCACATCGTGACCCTAGTGTGCGATCGCAGGCTGAACTAAGTCACACAATATGTTTTAATTTATATTTGAGCAAAATCCAAACAAAGCCAGCCATGAGTCCTAAATCAATAGCCGTAATCAACTTCAAAGGCGGTGTCGGAAAGACCACCGTCACTTGGAGTCTGGGAAATATTATATCCCAAGGAACCGACTTAGAAGTCTTGATGTTAGACTTAGATCCGCAAATGTCGCTCACAGAGGCGATCGGACTTAACGAAAATACCGGTCATTTAGATGACAAGTTTGGTAAGTGGTACGAACAATCTCTCAAGCACAGACTTACCATTTACGACGCTCTAGAAGTCTTTAAAAAAGCCGGACAAAACTTTAAATTTCCCGTTGGTTTCGACACCATTTATCAGATTGACGAACAGTTGCATTTTGTTCCTTCAGTTGAAGAATTGTATTGGTTGGATATCGATGGCTTTGAGGGAAAAAGTGTTAAAGACTTCATCCGCAGATTCATCGGCAAAATCGCCAACTCTGCCAATCTCCCCAAATACGACTTGATGCTTTTTGACTGTTCACCTTCCTTCAGTCTCCTCACCTACAGCGTACTCTCTTGCTGCGACTTAATATTGATTCCCGTCAATCCCGATTATTTTGGTTCTAGGGGATTGAGTTTAGTTTTAAACTCGCTCCAGAAACGGATTGAGCCTTATCCATTTCCCAAGATTGCAGTCTTTATGAATAAAGCTAAAACCTATGGAGGATTGCTGACAAATGAAGTTCAGTTTTACATGAGAGAAGTAAAGAGACTTTGCGCTGAGATATCAAAAGACAATAACATAGAAGTTAGATTTTTAGAATCGACCATTCGGGAAAGCGTCGGGCTAAAACGGGCAATTAATGAGGGAGAACTGCCGCGAGAATTAGTTAGAGAATTTGAAAAACTATGGCGCGAGTGTGAGGAGTATCTGAAATGATTAAAAAAGAAATTTTGGCTGCTTCCGAACAAGAAAGCGGGGGGTTAGTTGAGGAAATTGGCGAACTTAAGGAAATCTTGCGGGACGTTTCTAGAAAATTAACCAGGCTTGAAACTCAAGTCAAGCGTGGAGGGCTTTCTGCTGCGTCAAAAACTTCGGATATTTCCACTGGTGCTGATGTTAATAAACCTGCTAATTTCTCGGCTAGAAATGTTCTAGAAGTTTATGAAGAACTGCGTTTACAAGCTAAGAATGGTAATGAAGAAGAGGTGAGGCAAAAATTGTTGGCAATGAGTGCAACTGACTTGAACTTGATGTGTTGCGAGTTAGGGATGCCGCCCAGCAGCAAGAATCCGTCCCGCAAAAAAATGTTTGAGCTAATTATTGGCAGAATTAAACAGAGTTTGAGGCTGTCGAGACATATCGACAGACAAACACTTTAAAAATTAGCAGATGAATCGATAAAATACGTTTTAACTTGGATTTCCCGCTGGGATATGGAACAGGCAAGATGCCAGTTCCACAAAAGCCTGTTACACAAAAGTTTAAGTGGAGTGTGGGGTGGGCATCTTGCCCGCCCCTGAAAAGCTTGTTGCAAATTCTGCAACTTTTCAGATTCAATAAATTATGGCGGATAAGGGCGATCGCCCTCATCTCCTTCACACTCTTAATCAGCTTTTTTTTGAGCATTCATAGCCCTCCCACAACCGCAGCCCATCAAACCAAAGGTACTGGCGTTTAATGAAATTCAAGGTGACAAAAGCAACTTGTATGTAATTAATCGGGACGGTTCGGGATTGACTAAATTGACCAACCGTAAAAATTTGAATGCTAGCACTCCGGTTTGGCAACCGCAGTAAACTTACGAGTGAATTAATACAGGACTTACGGAACAAGTTGTTGAATTTGCTATTTATTATAGCCGTAAGTTGCAGTGCAAACCTGCAATCTAGAAATTCTACGTCCAAGACCGTCAAATTGGGGCAGATGCAATAATTTTTTTCTCCTTTAATTGCTGGTGAACTTCCAAATCCTTTGACTCAAGTTCCTGGTGTTTTTCATCCTGCACCTGTTTGTCAATTTTGGGCAACTTTAAAATCGCCCCAGCTAAAACCCAATAATACACGGACACCGGATCTACATCTAGCGGATAGTATTGAGTATTGATCGTAATAAATCCAACAAACACCCAAAAACTTGCTCCGTAACTCCGCAAACTTTTGTCCTTGACTGAGCGGTAAGCTCTAAAAGTTAGAAAAGCTAAGTGTAAAACCATGATTTGAAAAGCAATCATTCCCGGATAACCGAGTTCGTAGATCAACTTAGGTTGGAAAGTTTCAATTAGCTGCGTGGTACCAAATATTCGCGTTGAATTAGTTGCTCGTCCCACTCCTCTACCGAAAGGTCTGTCAATGACAAAATTGTTGCTCTGCTCAAATTGATTAAAGAGAAACTGCTGGGGCGGTGCAGCATTCCAGCGGCTAACAAAACTCTCCCACCGCTGCTCGATAATTCCCGGGTTAATTGCTGCACCGACAAACAGCAGAATCGCCAGTCCTGCACCGATGGGAATAAATCGTTTGAAATTAACTAATTGACCCGTGAGAACTAGCAGGATTGCCGTAGCAACGGGAACCATAACTAAAGCAGCTCGTTGACCGGAAATAACGGCATTGGCAAATACTAAGGCCATGCCAAATAAACCGATAACTCGCCACCAGAATGAAGGGTCACAAAAGGCAGAGGCAAATGTTAAAAAAGCATTAGAAATTAAAAACCACGCCCACTGCCAAGGCGCGACAAAAGTTCCCGGCAAGCGGATAAACTTGACTTCTGGACTGAACACCAAAGAACCGCCGACAAAACATCTAGCTTGCAGCGTTGCTTTATATAATTCTTCTCCGATCATTCCTCGGGTGCCCGCACACTTTCCACTTTGCAGCAACAGGTATTGAATCAAACCGAGAAGGCAGCAAACGATCGCCAAAACGATGTGCATTCGACTAAAAAATACCAAATCCTTCTTAGTGCGGAGCAGATAATAGGTACAAGCAATCAGCGGTATGTAACCTATCAATACTTTTAAGCCGAGAATTCCTTGCAAAATTGGTTTGTCGCCCTTCATAGGGTTGAGCTGCATATCGCCGTTGACAAAAATTAAAGTCAGCATGGCCATCATTAACAGGACGCTGAAGGTAGAAAGCATTTGTTTGGGAATGAACAGGGGCAACTGTTTCTTTTTGCAGCTTTGAATTAGGGCGATTAGGGCTGGTATGTAGAAAGCATCTTTGGCTATTTGAAATGCAGCATTCCCGCCGCCAATTGCGTAAGTAATTGTACCGCTAAAAGGCACGTAAATTAGAAAAGCCCACAAAGCTTGACGGGGGTACTTGTAGGAAAGCAGCAAGATGGCTGCGGCTGCGCCTCCTGCAATAGCAATCTTAGGGCGGGCTACGAACAACAGGGGGATGCTGGCAGCAAGGCTGACTAAGCAGCTTATGGCGATCGCCTGCAGCAATTCATTGCGCTTTTGTGAAGTTTTGCGTTTTTGTGCTGCTACTTCTTTTTTGCTTAGCGCTGTGGTTTTTTCGCTGTGCTTGTGTTTGGATTTTTTGGATTTGCGCTTGGTTTTCAACATAACTTCTAAAAGGCACTTATGTAGAAGGCTGAAGGCACTATGATATATAAGGCACTCTGATGTACAAGGTAGAAGGCAGAATCAATAGAATCAAAAATATGTCGGCAGATGTAGTTACTTATTCTTAAAGTCAAGATCAGAAAAAGTCTCGGTCGAGATTGTGGGTGTGACGCAGGCACAAATTAGACAGGCGACCTTGTAGAATATAACTGCTGCATCTATAATGTACAAATCTCGAAAAAATAATTTTAATCGAGCGGTAAAAATGAATATGAAATTAACAAAATTTGTATCGATCGGCATTGCCCTACTTTTAGGAGCAAGCGCGAGCATATTATCTAGCAGCAGTACAGCATTAGCGGCCGAAAAAGTTGTCCTCACCTTTGGCCCGATCAGACAAGCCATCAATATCAGCGACTTAGAAGACTTTGCTAAAGACGGCACGACGACGCCAACCCTCCAACAAATTATCCGGGTCTCCAAAATGGACGCGCAAATATTGCGGGGGTTCATGGGTCTAGAAATCGGTTTAAAGCCTGCTAATCTGGCCAGGGTAGTTTACAGCACCCCGGGAGAGAAAATCACTGACGAAATCGGTCAAGCAATTCGGACTCAGCGCCGCACAGAAAGCGGGAAAGCTTTGCGGGCAGCGGTGATCCTGGCAGCCGGGGACGACGGTAAGGTCTCGCTGCTAGAAATCCTGAAAAAGTATCCTCTGGCCGAGGTTTACGTAGATGTTGCCAGCCTTCGCACCGCTGTTGGGAAAGTTCAGAGTATAGCCGGAACTCTGCAAAGCCTGCTTCAAGATGTGACGAGATCGACAAGTCGCACAACTGAAACAACTCGCACCGAAAGTCCGATCGAACCTCGCCGCAGCGTGCAGCCAACAACTCCGCCTCCAGCGCCGCGCCGCGCCGCACCCTTGCCAGCACCCGCACCGCAACCTGTGACGCCGGTCAGAGGGCTTTGGTAAAAAAATCATAAAGGTGTCCTAAAGGCGGGTTGAAGCGGCTGTTGTGGCATTCTCCCGACACTTTTGATATCAAATCCGTTAGCATCGGAATAGTAAATCCGAGTTCACTGTTGACTGTTCACTGTTGACTGTTGACAGTGAACAGTCAACCGTCAACCGTCAACATCATTCCGGTGTAACCGGAAATGATATGAGACCAAACCCGCCCCCGCCCTACCCCTATCCCAACCCCCAAGAGGGTTAGGACTTTTGTGAAAACTCCCAAAGCAATCAATTTTTCTTGAGCAATTTTTTGAGCAACTTAGGAATCTCTGAAGGTCGAGCCGCCACAGGTATGTCCGCCTCTTCAAAGGCAGCCATTTTGTTTGGGGCCGTAACTCCAAAGGCTTTCTGGGCAGCAGCCCGAGAACTGATCAGGATGCCGGCGTGGCCCAAAGACGGCCCCTTGGGAGCGTAGCGGCCGGCCAGATAAGCAACCACGGGTTTGTCGATCGCCGAGGCGATGTAAGAAGCAGCAGCTTGTTCGCTCCACCCGTCAACTTCCCCCACCAAAACCATCGCTTCCGTACTGTCGTCTTCGTCCAAAATTTGCAGCCACTGCATAAAAGAAGAACCGACAATCGCGTCGCAGCCAATACAAACTGCCATCGACTGTCCCAACCCAGCCTCAGTCAGTTCTAGGGCAACTTCGTAAGTCAAAGTGCTGCTGCGGCTGATCACCCCCACCGGGCCGGGAGTGTAAAATTCCTTGGGGTGAGTTCCCAGCAGCAGTTTGTCGGGCACAATTATTCCCGGACTGTTAGGCCCGATTACCAAAGTTTCAGTAGCCTCTGCTTTTCTGACTAAGCGCACCATATCCAGAGGAGGCACTCCCCCAGTGACGATCGCGATTTGCCGAATTCCTCCCGCGATCGCTTCTAGAGCCGCATCCAGCACCGAGTAAGCGTCTACAAAAATTACCGCAGTGTCAACGTGACCCACTGCCGCCACTGCTTGTTCTACCAAATCAAAAATTGGAATTCCCTCCATTTCCAGCCCACCCCGACCGGGACTGACACCGGCGACTACATTCGTGCCGTATGCTTTCATCATCAGGGCGGCGCGGGTTGACGCGGGAGATTCTGTAATGCCCTGCACTAGGACTTTGCTTTCAGGAGTTAAATTCATTTTTTCCCACTTGACACTCGATCTGTAAAAAGCAGAAGGCCTTCATCTGTACAGAAATCTTGTTTTTTGCCGATCGACTGCCGCTACTTGACGGAGGATACAGAAGCGGCCGCGGCCTCATCCAAAGTGCTAGCTAGCTGCACCGGCAACTGCCCCAAACGCTTTTTAACAGCATCAGCATCGATCTCTACCAGCCGCAGCACAACTTGGATGTGGCGGTTAGCGCGAGCTTTCCGTTCCAAATAGCCGGCTACTGCGGCGATTATTTCCTCCGTCTTGGAGGCGCTGCCCAAAATATTTACAAGTATCACCTTAACGCTTTTATCCTGAGCGACTAACTCCAGACCCAAATCCGCGCGATCGCGCAGGGCATTTGCTGCATCGTAGCGGTCTAGGGAACCCATATTCACAAAATTAGCTGGTTTTCCTCCTTGGTGGGTTACAGCATCCAGAGTTGCCATTGTCAGGCCCACTCCGTTGCACAAAATCCCGATATTCCCGTCTAGTTCGATTAATTGCAGGGATTCGGAATTCGAGATTGGGGATTTAGATTTGGGGTCAAACTCCGGCGATTGCTGAGCCTTCGAGTGGGAATGGGAGCGATCGCCAGGGGCATGGGGACTTCTCCTTTCCCGTCCCAACCCGATGCTTTGCCTCTTCCCCGAGAGTGCGGCCAACTCTGGATGCCGCCCCAAGGCATCGTCGTTGGCGGTGACTTTACCGTCTAAAGCCATTAGCTCTCCCGTCGGACTGATGCCGAGAGGATTGATTTCTACTAGATCTAAATCTTTTTCGACAAACAGCCGGTACATTTTTTCGACAATCGTGCTCACGGATTGAATCAAGTCTCCCTGCAATCCCATTTTCAGCGTGAGACGCCTCGCGTAGAACGGGGAAAATTCTTGATCTACGGCCACTTGCTGCATTTGCTCGATCGACCCTTCGACATCCATACCTCCTTGTCTCGAGCCCAGAAGCACCGGGCGGCGGGCTACGGGGTCTAGGAGTACCGCTAAGTACAATTCTTGGTCGGCGTTGTACTTTGCTTCTGCCAGCAGGACTTGGGGATATTCATGCTCGATCGGCAAATTAAAAATTGTTTGGGCGGCAGCTACTGCATCGATCGTATTTTCCACAAACTTGATACCGCCCGCCCTGCCCCGTCCCCCAGCCCGCACTTGCGATTTTAGTACAACTGGGTAGGGAATTTTCAGTCCTTTGAGGTCGGCGGGATTGTCAATCCGCTGCGACGGCAAAATCGGAATTGCCATCTGGCGAAATAAAGATTTAGCTTGGTACTCTAACAAATCCATTATCAATTACGGGTGACGGGTAGTTGGCAACAAGCAATTCGTCCTAATTGGCAATTCATAATTAATAGATAGTAATTGGTTTTTTGTCAAGTTAAAAGTTAAAAATTCTCGCTTTTATCTTTTAATTTTAGACTTTTGTATTGCCGATTACTTATTTGCTATTACCGCTCGCCGATTACCTATTACCTAAGCTGTTTCAAAGTGTTTTTTTCTCGGAATTGCCCAATTTTACTCTTAGGCTCTGGTGGGGACATATTTGGCGAGCGTTGGTGTTTTTTTTCTCTGAAAATCTTCGGACTTTGGCCAATAATGTGCCCAGATATTTCTGCTAATTGTTTACTTGATGCTACTAGCAGCGCCTTGATGGACGGTTTTCACCCATTTGAGCCGCTTTGGCCGCACCGCAATCCGAGCCGTTACAGTCCCTACCAGCAGCCAGTGGAACATATACACAGTACCTCGCAGTGTTTGCAGCAAGGTGACAAAAACTCGCCTTACCTCAAATTTGGTCTCTTTGCGAGTGCGACGCAAACCGACAAACATTCCCACCACTGACAAAGTAAGGGTCATCACAGTTAGAGGACTGGCGATCGGCATCCGGCGCAGCGCAATTGACATCACAAAGTCAGGTAGCGCTACTGTGGGCAAGAAATATTGAGATACCCAAAATCCAAATAAATCCCAAGTTTTCCCAGTTCCCATGCGGTTGCGCAAAATTAGCCGCCAGTAGTCAAGATAACGCTGATAGCCGCCTTCTGCCCAGCGATTGCGCTGGTGCCACAGAGCGCGAGCGTTAGTGACTCCTTCTTCTGACACGGCGGGGAAAGCGAGAAATTCAATGTCCCATTGGTCTAGGTGCAGCCTCACCGTCAAATCAAGGTCGTCGGTAATCGTTTCCTCGTTCCAGCCGCCGCAGCTTTCCAAGGCGTTGCGACGCATGAATTGGCCGTTACCGCGCAATTCTCCAATGCCGCCGATCGCAATCCGCTGCTGTTGGAAAAAACTGTCGAGAGCCATTTCTGCTTCTTGGCCGCGAGTCCAAAAATTTACCGCAGCATTGGCGATGGCTTTTCTGACTTGCACAGCGCCTACCTGTTCTCGATCGAACACCGGCAGCACCCGGCGCAGCAAATCCGGCGTTACTGTGGCGTCGGCGTCAAATATGCCCACAAATTCCCCGCGAGTCAGCGGCAACACTTGATTCAGGGCTCCCGACTTGCCGCCGCTGGCATTTGCTCCTCTGCGAAATACTTTGAGCTGGGGGTACTTTTTGGTGAGCTGTTCCAATACTAGCGGCGTGCCGTCGCTGCTGTGATCGTCGATCGCCCAAACTTCGTAGCGGTCGATCGGATAGTCTACATTGCAGATTGATTCTACGAATCGGGCAATCACCGCTTCCTCATTTTTCGCCGCCACCAGCAGCGACACGTAGGGCCAATCCTCTCGACTTTCATCGGCAAGAGGCGGCAGTGCGGGCTTGGGCGAAGCAAACAAAACTCGAAATGCGTGCATCCACAGCAGTCCCGTCAACCCCCACACTACCCACGCACCCCAAGAAATCAAGTGCAGGGCGATCGTGCCGCCCCAAATCGCAGTCAGCACCGCGGCGGCTTTTCCCCGGCGTCCCCGGTACAGATTTTGAGGAAAAGAGGGAGATCCGGGCACAGACACCGCAACCGGGAGCTTTGCTTTTGTTTCCGCGTCAAACACCCTGTCGCCAATGTCTGGTATAGCAAATACTTTACCGAGCTTCGAGTTCGAGGTCAAACTCTTGAGCTCTTCTTGAGCTAAATCAGAGATGTCCAAGTTAAGCTCGCTGCGAGCGTCGTTTTCTGGCCAAGAACTCTGCTGCATAGGTTACTTGATTCAACCACCAATAGTTTTTGATTTTAGAGATAAGTATTTACTGTACCAGTTTCTGGTCTTTTGTCGAAAGCAAACGGGAGCACAAGCAGTGGGCTCGCTGCTTGTCCTCCCGTGTAAACGGGCATTGCATAGATTATTTGGGATGACTTTTGCTTGCGATCGACCAGGAATATCTGCTAGTTTTTTCTGGGGATCTCAACTATCTGTTAGTAATAATTGTCTGAGGTGGAAATATGTCTATTCCTCAACTCAAGCCAGCCGACGACAAAGAAGTGAAAGTCTACGCGCCTTTCTGTCAAGAGCCCAGGCGCAAGTTTTTACCGCACGCTATTGGCCTCTACAAGCTCAAAAGCTTGGAGGGGGCAAGAAAAATTGACGGCGGCGACGATGTGCCGTTTGTCGCTAGTTGGAATATCTCGTCGCTGCCGATCGACTTAACCCGCTGTCGGGTGTTGTTTGACGGCAATGCTGAACTCAGCTACGAAGTGACTATGCAAAGCTCTGAGTTTGTCAGTTGCTTAATTGAGGTACTCCTGACTTTTCAGCGGACTCGTACCGTCGATTTTTCTAAAACGTTTTACCGCAAGCTGATGCGCATGGATGAATAACTTTCACCGCAGCCGCCCTGCCGAAAGTTCGCAATTGACAATCAAGCAATTTAATCCGGGGCCCCCGGATTGATTCGTGGCTCGATAAAAAAGCTCCGAATCCCGATCGCCAGCCCCTGGATTTATCAGTGGGGTCGCTTTCTTCAATCTAAAATCTAAAATCTAAAATCTAAAATCGATTGACGGGCGCCATAACTGGCGCACCAATAGTGTAACGCCACCGGGACGGCGACATTACATGATTGGTGCGCCAGTCCTATTTGAGAAGCCCAATAGTAACTGAGTTCTTGACATTATTTTCAAGAATCCCTTTGGGCGCGAACACTTATCCCCACTGCTTGCAGCAAATCTACAGCTGTTTTCAATTGAGCGCGATACAGATTTCGCGTAGGAACTCAGACAAAGCCTGAGTCCCTACCTGTATTTCATCCAATTGAAAACTGCTGTATTTGTTGTCGAACAATTGCAAAAGCCTGTTTCTGACATTGGTGCAAAATTTGAGGCAAGACACATTTCCCACTAAACTCCAACTTTCTTTAGGTATTAATATTTGTAAATATTTCAGTAATATTACTGACGTATGTAACGATGACAGCCAAACTAGGATTAGTTAATTTCTCATAAAACCGATTAAATAATCAAACCTGTCTTCAGCAAGTAATTTTAACTAATCTTGCGATCGAAGGGATTTAATATAAGTCCTGATTTTTGGCTCGGGGCGATATGAGACAATTGATCAACCGCCATTTTGGCGGTCGCACTGTCATGCTCAAATTTTGCAAGTAAGTGGTCCAAAGCCGAATTAAATTATAGCAATTCCTTCTAGCCACTATCTAGCAAACACTTAAGTAGCAAAACGCAAAAAATCAGTTATGGTAATTACTCCTAAGTAATTTTGAGTAAGTGCATAACTGAGAGAACGCTATATATCAGGTATTGCAACTACAAATTAAAACCTAACAATTTTTGCAAGAGGTATATTATGACTCCGCTCATCCAGGAACTCTCTACATATTCTTTAATTAGCGATCGCCCGATCGCATTTACCATTGAAAACGCACCAACTGTCGCTGCAGGTAGTGCAACACCTGCGGATTCTCAGCAGGCGGTCGGCACTTTGGGTACAGAAATTTCAGAGATTGTTTTTATAGACACAGCCGTTGCAGATTACCAAAGCTTAGTTGCCGGAGTCAAACCCGGAATCGCAACAGTTATCCTCGACTCGAAGCAAGACGGTATTGCCCAGATTAGCGAGTATATAGCCGATTGTCAGGAGGTATCTGCACTGCACGTCATCTGCCACGGCAGTCCCGGCAGCTTGCAATTAGGCACAGCTCAATTAAGTTTAGATACTCTTAATGCTTACGCCAGCGAACTGCAAAAATGGGGAGCATCGCTGAGTGCAAAAGCAGAGATTTTGCTTTACGGTTGCAGTGTTGCAGCAGGCTGGGGCAAAGCATTCGTGGAGCAAATAAGCCACCTTACAAAAGCAAAAATCGCAGCTTCTACAACCCTGACCGGCAGTGCAGCTTTAGGAGGAGATTGGCAGTTTCAGGCAACCACAGGGGAAATTGAAATACCTTTAGCCATTCAACCTGAAACACTGAAAAATTATGCTTTTACCTTAGCTACCTTGAATACAGCACCAGGAGATGGAGGCCTTACAGTCGGAGTAGATGAATATGGGTCTTTCGGCTCTGCTGTTGGCGGCAACGGAGGTGCCTCAAATGCAAATTATGACCCGATAGGTGCAGCAGTGAGCGCTGGAACCACCTTTCAGTCTGGGGTAGCAATCAGGGTTGGCGGTACTGGAGGATATACTTTTTTAACTACCGGCTCCATCGGCAATACAGGCGGACTCAATCCAACAACGATTAACTCAACTCCAACAAGTACTCAAAGCACCTTCAATTTTGGCGGTCTTAACTTTGCACTGACTCAGACGGTCACAGACCTAGTTGTAAACGGAGTAAGGAAAGGGAGTCTTTTAACTCAAACCTACAGGATTACAAACCCTGGAACTACAAGAGTAGACTTTGAGTTAATGCGTTATGTTGACGGCGACTTGCAGTTTGATGGCTCTATTTCTGACACTGGCGGTCGTCGTGTTTCAGGTACGGAGGAAATTCTCTTTGAAAATGACAGCGGAGACGACCCTGCACTCCCAACGACCTTTATGGGGATTACTGGTATAGGGGGGTCAAGTGCCTTACCGGGCCGCTATGAAATTGACCGATACTTCCTGTTGCGCGACAAGATTACCCTGGGCGGTGCGCTAGACGACACAGTATACGGCGACGACCTGGATGCAGATCAATTTGTCGACCCTCTCCCAGTTGGCACAGGCCCCTACGACCTGACCCTTGCCCTGCGAAATAGATTTTCGCTTGAAGGTAATCAGTCTAGTAGCTACGCCACAACCACCATATTTGGGACGCTACCGCCAAATGAATTAAATCTCCCCGTGCTCAGCATTTCCCCACTGGGCAGTCCGGCTGAAGATGGTTCGATTCCAGGCACCTTTAGAATCACCCGCGCCGCCAACAGCAACGGACAGCTCTCTGTCAATTTCAATGTAGCGGGGTCTGCCACCTTCACCACCGACTATACTGCAACGGGTACTAATACCAACTTCACCCCAACTAGCGGCACAGCGATTATTCCCGATGGGCAGACAAGCGTCGATCTGACGATTACTCCCATTGATGATAATATTTTTGACCCCAATGAAAATGTCACATTCACCCTCGCTCCGAGCACCAACTACCTTCTCGGCTCCCCAGATACAGCCAGCCTGACGATCGCCGACAATGATACCAGAGGCATTGTTGTCACCTCAGAGCCTACAAACACCGCTCTGGCAGAAGGCGGCAGCCCCAACACTTACAGAGTAGCGCTCAGAAGCCAGCCCACCGAACTGGTAATCTTCACTCTTAAACCCGACACCCAGACAGACTTGGGGACGGGGGCTGGAAACCCCGTCAGCTTCAACTTTACTCCCAGCAACTGGAACGTCCCTCAAACTATCACTGTCCGAGCAACGAACGATGCCTTAGCCGAAGGCCCTCACAGCAGCACGATTACCGGCAGTGTCACCAGTGCAGACGCTAACTACGACGGCGCTGTGCCCGTGACGCTGGACGGCACTGCTGTTGCCAATCTGATTTTGCCAATTACCGACAACGACACGCCGAGCGTAAAAATTACCGAAACTGGCGGCACCACAAAAATCGGCGAAGGTGGGGCTACGGATAGCTATACGGCGGTATTGACCACCGAGCCTGCTGCCGATGTTACTGTCACCGCCTCGCCAGACGCCCAAAGCGACGTGGGGATTGGAGGTGGGATCCCGATCGCTCTGAAATTTACTCCCGACAACTGGAAGGTGCCTCAACTGGTGAATGTGCAAGCCGTAGACGATGGTGTAGCTCAAGGCGCGCACTCCAGTACGATCGCACACCAAGTCACCAGTACAGACGCGAAATACAACCTGATGGCTACTGCCTCGGTGACGGCCCAAATTACCGACAACGATACCGCCGGAGTCACAATTACTCCTGCAAGCACGACTGCTACCGAAGGCGGCGCCACAGGCAGTTACAAGGTAGCGCTGACTAGCAAACCGACTGCGCCTGTTAATTTCAACTTCAACACGGGCATTCAAATCGATTCGATTTCCACGTTTACTTTCACCTCAGATAACTGGAACCTACCGCAGACAGTCACGGTGAAAGCTACCGACGACAGTTTAGTCGAAGGGCTGCACACAGGCACGATCGACCACAGCATCGCCGCCGGCAGTGCGGCGGAATATCTGCCAGTGGCGATCGCGCCGGTAACAGTCAGCATCACCGATAACGATGTCGCTACTCCCAATACGCCCAGCATCACAATTACTCCTGCGAGCACGACTGCTGCCGAAGGCGGCGCGACAGACAGTTACAAAATCTCCCTCAACACTCAACCGACCGCTAACGTTACGGTCAATGTAGCTGCGGGCAGTCAAATAAATGCGATCGCGCCGATCGTTTTCACTCCGGTTAACTGGAATGCACCGCAAACTGTAACGGTGACAGCAACCGACGACACTGTTGTAGAAGGAGCGCACAGCGGCACGATCAATCACAGCGTGGCAGGAGGCAGCGCGGCCGAATACTTGCCAGTGGCGATCGCACCAGTTACTGTCACCATCGCCGACAACGACACAGCTACCTCGACTGCCGGGGTAAAAATTTCTCCCACAACTACTTATGCAGCAGAAGGCGGTGCAAATGGCAGTTACAGCGCGGTATTAACGGGTCAGCCTTCAAGCGACGTTACCGTCAGCTTCGCGACAGACAGTCAAATAGAAGCGCTCACGTCCTTCACCTTCACCAACGCTAACTGGAATCTGCCTCAAACCGCCACTGTCAAAGCAACCGACGACTCCGCCGTTGAAGGAACGCACCTGAGCACGATCGCAGCCAGCGCTAGCAGCACGGATCTGGCTTACAACAATATCGGCATCCCCAAAGTTGATGTCTTGATTATCGACAACGACTCCCCCGGCATTGCCGTCACTCCTAACAGCACCAATGCAGCAGAAGGCGGTGTAGCAGACAGCTACAGCATTGTCCTTACCAAAGCGCCGACAGCTAACGTTACGGTCAACTTCGCTGCCGGCAGCCAAATAGATGCGCTCGCTCCCATCACTTTCACTCCGGCTAATTGGAATGCACCGCAAACAGTAACGGTGAAAGCTACCGACGACAGCATAGTGGAAGGATCGCACAGCGGCACGATCGATCACAGCGTCGCTGCAGGCAGCGCTGCCGAATACTTGCCAGTGGCGATCGCACCGGTTACTGTCACCATCGCCGACAACGACACAGCTACTACTGCTGCTGCTGGCGTGACTGTTACCCAAACAGGCGGCAGCAGCATAGTCGCCGAAGGCGGCGCAACCGACACCTATCAAGTAGCCCTCAACAGCCAGCCAAAAAGTGACGTTAAAGTTAGCTTCGCGACAGACAATCAAATAGAAGCGATCGCCTCCTTCACATTCACCAACGCTAACTGGAACCTGCCTCAAACCGCCACTGTCAAAGCAACCGACGACTCCGCCGTAGAAGGAACGCACCTGAGTACGATCGCAGCCAGCGCTAGCAGCACGGATCTGGCTTACAACAATATCGGCATCCCCAAAGTTGATGTCTTGATTCTCGACAACGACTCCCCCGGCATCGCCGTCACTCCTAACAGCACCAATGCAGCAGAAGGCGGTGCAACAGGCAGCTACAGCATTGTCCTTACCAAAGCGCCGACAGCTAACGTTACGGTCAATGTAGCTGCGGGCAGTCAAATAAATGCGATCGCGCCGCTCGTTTTCACTCCGGCTAACTGGAACGTGCCGCAAACAGTAACGGTGACAGCAACCGACGACACTGTTGTAGAAGGAGCGCACAGCGGCACGATCGATCACAGCGTGGCAGGAGGCAGCGCGGCCGAATACTTGCCAGTGGCGATCGCACCAGTTACTGTCACCATCGCCGACAACGACACAGCTACCTCGACTGCCGGGGTAAAAATTTCTCCCACAACTACTTATGCAGCAGAAGGCGGTGCAAATGGCAGTTACAGCGCGGTATTAACGGGTCAGCCTTCAAGCGACGTTACCGTCAGCTTCGCGACAGACAGTCAAATAGAAGCGCTCACGTCCTTCACCTTCACCAACGCTAACTGGAATCTGCCTCAAACCGCCACTGTCAAAGCAACCGACGACTCCGCCGTTGAAGGAACGCACCTGAGCACGATCGCAGCCAGCGCTAGCAGCACGGATCTGGCTTACAACAATATCGGCATCCCCAAAGTTGATGTCTTGATTATCGACAACGACTCCCCCGGCATTGCCGTCACTCCTAACAGCACCAATGCAGCAGAAGGCGGTGTAGCAGACAGCTACAGCATTGTCCTTACCAAAGCGCCGACAGCTAACGTTACGGTCAACTTCGCTGCCGGCAGCCAAATAGATGCGCTCGCTCCCATCACTTTCACTCCGGCTAACTGGAATGCACCGCAAACTGTCACCGTGAAAGCTACCGACGACAGCATAGTGGAAGGAACCCATACCGGGTTCATTCTTTCGAGCGTTGCCGCCGACAGTGCTGCCGAATACTTGCCAGTGGCGATCGCACCCGTTACTGTCACCATCGCCGACAACGACATCGCCCCGCCGACACCGACACCAGTCATTAACTTTTCGCCCAATATTATTGTGCCGCCAACGCCCACACCAGTCATCAACTTTTCGCCCAATATTATTGTGCCGCC
>NZ_JAUBSF010000011.1:0-79564 GCF_036704615.1 Microcoleus sp. K4-B3 | reverse complement strand
AACTTTTCGCCCAATATTATTGTGCCGCCAACGCCCACACCAGTCATCAACTTTTCGCCCAATATTATTGTGCCGCCAACGCCCACACCAGTCATCAACTTTTCGCCCAATATTATTGTGCCGCCAACGCCCACACCAGAGCCGACGCCAGCACCAGTTATTAACTTTTCGCCCAATATTATTGTGCCGACGTCGCCGACACCAGCGCCGACACCAGCGCCGACACCAGCGCCGACACCAGCACCAACTCCAGCGCCAACTCCAGCGCCGACACCAGCCCCAACTCCAGCCCCAACCCCAATCCCGGAACCAACTCCCGTCCCAACCCTGCTGCCAACTGAAGATCCAGATTGCATTTGCGGGCAAATTACCTTACCGCAGATCAGTCCTCTTCACGGTTTCAATCTTGTTCAAAACAACCTGGCTGGTACGGATACAAACGAGCTCCTCGCTGGCACGAGTGACAGTGACGGCATCAACGGTTTGGCTGGAGACGATGTGCTTGTCGGTTTGGCAGGTAACGACAACCTATTTGGCGGATTGATCAGCAACATTCCTGTTGGACCGCAGGTCGATCGCGACTTGCTGTTGGGTGGGCCCGGCGACGACTACCTTAACGGTCAAGCCGGCTACGACACCATGTTCGGCGGTCAGGGCAACGACGCTGCTTTCGGGGGCAAAGATAACGACCTGATATGGGGCGGACGGGGTTCTGACACTGTTGTGGGCGAGGAAGGAAACGACAGCCTCTACGGTGGCACCAACAGCGAATCTGACCGCGATAGCGCCGGGAACGACTTGTTATTCGGTGCCAAGGGCAATGACTCTATCTGCGGTCAGGATGCCTCTGATACCCTTTCTGGCGGTGACGGCAACGATACTGCACGCGGCGGCAAGGGCAACGATGTGCTTTTGGGCGACTCGGGCAGCGACTTGCTGTTCGGAGACCAAGGCAATGACTCTATCTGCGGCGGCGAGGGGGATGACACGGTGTTTGGGGATATTGGTAGCCCCCTGCCTGTCGGCGTTGCTGGCGGTCAAGACCAAGTTTGTGGCGGTGCTGGCAATGACCTGCTGTTCGGCAATGAAGGCAGCGATACCATCAACGGCGATGCTGGCAACGATACGATTTTGGGTGGCAAAGACAATGACAGCTTGATCGGTGGTGCTGGCGACGACGTGTTGATTGGCGATGAGGGCAACGATACGATTTTGGGCGGCAGCGGACGCGACTTATTTGTCTTGACATCAGGACAAGGAAGTGATGTAGTCTCCGACTTCAGGAAAGGGGAAGATTTGCTGAGTTTAGCGGGCGGTTTGACCTTCACTCAACTGAGCATTAGCCAAGGCACAGACGGGCGAGACGCCAGTCCCACCACATTCATCAGAAATGCCAACTCTGGGGAAGTCTTAGCCGTTTTGAATGGGGTGCAAGCGAGTGCGATCGCGCAATCCGATTTTGTTCAACTTTTGCGGATCGGTAGCTGAGAGGAAAACGCAGTAGGCCCGGCGAAGGAAACTCAATCTACAGCCCTTGAACTGCGATCGGGCTGGCATCGCAATCAGCCTTTGGGGTGCCGAAATGCCAGCCCAGCCCACAAGACAATTTATGTGTTTAAGCACGACCTAGCAGCCCGCTCCTAAACAGCTTATTGCTCGCACTGCAAGATATCAGTTTGAACTGAGCGAGCGCACTAATAATTAATAACTAATAATACATATTTGTTTTCAATTGTATGCAAAACTGACTAGGACACAGACCATGCTGTCTCACTACCGAATACTTGTATTATATAAATATAAAACAGCCCTAAATTCTCCGCCGATAAATGCTTTTGTAGGATAAAACTCCCGACTTATACCCTGTTGCTTTTATTTGATACGGCTAGGAATCAATGTCTACAGTCCGCAATGATATTTGATGAATACTGTCATAAAAACATTTAACAAGGAAATCATGGTCTATTAATAGTTGTTAAACAATGGGAAAACAATCTGAAAAAAGCTAGTTTTACCAAAAAAAATAGGTAAAAAAATTCCAAGAAAAGGGGTATCAACAGGTGAATTAAAGTTTAAATAAAAAAAAGATTCGGCGCAAAAGCGACAAAAGCGAGTATAATAGTATTGCCAAATTGAGTCGCAGTGCAGAAATACTGTTGAATAAACTAAAATTATTGAAATAGACAGGTGCAAATTGAGGAGTGAAGGCGTACCCAAATTGACTAAATATTTGCTGATCGGTTCCACAAAAGCTTACAGCGGCAAGTCCGCGATCGCCCTGGGGATGGCACTCGGACTCCGGGCAAAAGGACTTGCCGTCGCCTACGGCAAACCTCTGGGAACCTGTTTCAGCTCCGAGGGAGCTGGGATCGAGGACGAAGACGTGCGGTTCGCGGTAGAGACGCTGAAGCTCTCAGAAAGTCAGAGGCCGTCAACACTGCTGTATTTGGACGAAGAGACGGTTCACAAGCGTTTGCGGGGAGAAGACAAGACAGATTACCGCCAGTCTTTAGCGCAATATTTGCAAGCTCCCAGCGGAGACTTGGTGCTGTTAGAAGGCCCAGCTAATTTGGAGGAAGGCAGTCTGTTTGACTTGTCTTTAGCTCAAGTCGCTGAGGCAATTGATGCCTCTGTGCTGTTGGTAGCGCGCCCGATCGATCTGTATATAGACGATTTGCTGTCGGCTAAGGGGCGTTTGGGTTCGCGCTTGGCTGGCGTGGTACTCAACGACGTTCCCTCGGAGAAACTCGAATCGGTAACGGCGACTGTGCGGCCTTTTCTGGAGGCACAGGGCATTCCAGTTTTGGGAATGCTGCCGAGAAGCGCTTTGCTGCGAAGTGTCAGCGTCAAAGAATTGGTGCACCAATTAAAAGCTGACGTGCTCTGCCGTCGAGACCGTTTGGACTTGATGGTGGAAACCTTGACAATTGGCGCGATGAATGTTAGTTCTGCTCTGAAGTATTTCCGCAAAGCGAGAAATATGGCGGTGGTGACGGGGGGCGATCGCACGGACATTCAGCTCGCGGCTCTGGAGAGTTCGACTCAGTGCTTAATTTTGACAGGCCACTTGCCTCCTTCTCCCCTAGTGATTGGCAGGGCAGAAGAAATGGAAATTCCAGTTTTGTCTGTTGATTTGGATACCTTAACCACGGTAGAAATTATCGACAGCACCTTTGGCAACGTGCGCCTGCACGAACCGATCAAGGTGGAATGCGTTACTCAGCTAATGGCAGAACATTTTGACCTTGATGGCATGATGGCATCCTTGGGCCTGAGCGATCGAGTCCATTAATAAGGCAGCCGGATCTCAGGTAAGAAGGTATTCGGCAGTAGGCATTCGGCAGAGAGAATTTTTTGTTTAAATAAATAAAAAGCCCAAATTCTTAAATTCTCAATTTTTCTTGAATTCTACCTTGATCTCCGGCTGCCGAATGCCTTCAGACATTCTGCCTTCAGGCGAACTCAAATCTCCCCATCTTCTCGTCAAATCTCGTAAATCAGCAATTCTTAACTTCTTTTTGGCGGCAATGGCTAGTGAGTCTGCTAAAATCCACAACGTAGTTTTATTTAATTTAATAAATTCTTTGAGTCAATCAATTGAGCTACCCAGAGTAGATGATTTTTTACAAGAACTTGCGGCGATCCAGCAAACCGGCTCCAAGCGGATTGCTCTTTTGGGTTCTCGCCACGTTCCTATTACCCACCAGCAGCTAATTGAGATGCTGAGCTACGCCATAGTTCTGGGAGGCAATCAGCTCATCACTTCTGGCGCTACAGGCACCAATTCAGCCGCAATTCGGGGGGCAATGCGAGCAGATCCTAATCTGCTAACGGTGATTTTGCCGCAAAGCATGAGCCGCCAGCCTCGGGAGTCTCGCGACCAGCTCGAACAAGTGATACATTTGGTAGAAAATCCCAAAAATGACAGTTTGTCTCTCCCGGAAGCAAGCGCCATGTGCAATCAGGAGATTATTTCTCGCTGTCAACAACTGATCTGTTTTGCTTTTCACGAAAGCCACACTTTGCTCAAAACTTGCCAGGATGCGGAGGAACAGCGCAAGGTGGTTACTCTGTTCTATTTTGATTGAAATGCGAGGCGGATAATGCTGTTGGGATTGCCTGTGTCGGTTATTCTGCTTGATTGTATTGCGGTGGCGGCGGCGCTGGTTTACGCACCGTTTTTGGTGGTTGCGTTAGCCCGCTTGCAGCTAGGCTACGACCAAGCAGCCCCCCGCGCTATGTTTGAGAGGTTGCCTGCTTACGCTCAGCGGGCAACTTGGGCTCACCAAAATTCGTTTGAGACGTTTATGCTGTTTTCAGCGGCGGCTTTGATGGCTTTTGTGACGGGGGTAGATTCGGAGGCGGCGGGCTGGGCTGCGATCGCTTTTACGATCGCCCGGTTGTTGTTTTCGGTTTTCTATATTCTGAATGTGCCGCTGGGGCGATCGCTCATGTTTGCGATTAGTTCTTCTTGCACTGTTTCTTTATTCTATTTCAGTTTGATGACTGTTAATAGCTAATTGTCAGTAGTTATTGGTTATTGGTTATTGGTTATTGGTTATTAGTTATTGGTTAGTTGTTAATGCCCAATGCCCTGCGCGGGCCAATTACCAATTACCAATGCCCAATGCCCAATGCCCAATGCCCAATGCCCTATTACCCATTACCAATTACTAATTTATGGCTGCTAGTTATTCATTTGATATTGTCAGCGATTTCGATCGGCAAGAATTAGTTAACGCTGTTGACCAAACAGTGCGGGAAATTCAAAGCCGCTACGATTTGAAAGATACCAAAACAACCGTGGAATTGGGCGCAGAATCCATTACTGTCAATACGGACAGCGAATTTACTCTCGATGCAATTCACACTGTTTTGCAAACTAAAGCCGCCAAGCGGAATTTATCTTTGAAAATTTTTGATTACGGTAAAGCTGAACCTGCTAGCGGCAGTCGGGTGCGTCAAGAAATTAAACTTAAAAAAGGGATCAGTCAGGAAATCGCGAAACAGATTACTAAATTGATTCGCGATGAATTTAAGAAGATTCAAGGTTCGATTCAAGGAGATGCAGTGCGGGTTTCTGCTAAGGATAAGGATGATTTGCAGTTGGTGATTCAACGCTTGAAGCAAGAAGATTATCCGGTAGCTTTGCAGTTTACCAATTACAGGTAAATTTTTGAAAGCTAAGTATTGGATTCCCGGTTGTGCCGCATCTTGGAGTGCGATAGAACTTGCCTTGCGCTTACTCGGATTCGGAAATCCTGCCTTGTTGCAAGCTGATGCGAATGCTGGCTATATATTTGCACCAAATCAACTTGTATATCGCTTTGGCAATAGAGTTGAGTACAATCAATTTTCTCAGCGTTCTGAACAAATCGATTCAGCAAGGCCTGAAGATACTCTCAGAATTTTGATGATAGGAGATTCGGTTCTCAACGGTAATAATACCACCGATCAGAAAGAAACTATTCCAGAATTGTTTGAAGCGCGTTTGTTGGGGATAAAAAAGCAAGTTGAGGTGCTGAATGCTTCTGCAGGTTCTTGGGCAATTGGCAATCAATTGGGATATATTCGCAAGTTTGGCACTTTTGAAAGCGATGCTGTGATTCTGCAAATTGGTACTCACGATTTGCTACAACCCACTAGCAGCAGCGCGGGGGTGCGAAATGACCCGCTGATGCCGAATCGCAAACCGTTATTGGCAATTCAAGAAGTGTTTCAAAGATACGTTATGCCCCAATTGTCAAGGGTTTTTGTATCGAATTCTCCTGCGGCGGGAGTGTCGGTGTCGGAATCACAACAGTTTATGGAAAATATGCAGCGATTTGAGCAAATAGTTGCTGTGGTGCGAGCTGAGAATATTCCGTTGTTTGTGTTGTATACTTGCGATCGAGCGGATTTACTGCCCGTACCGAATCAGCCGAAGTTTAAATCCGAGTTTGTCGATCGGCTAAAAGCTTTGAAAATGCCAGTCACAGACACTCACGCAGCCTGGTCAAAATTGCCGAAAACCACGGTAGAAAGTTATTTTCGGGATGGCGTACACCCCACAGCCCCAGCCTATGAATCAATCGCAGATTTAGTCTTTCAGCAGTTGTGTACTGAGAAAAAATTAGCTGCTTGCTCATTAACTAATACCAACTCTGAAAAGTAGTGCCACACATCTATTTTACGCGATCGTCTGTAAGGAAAGGGTATTGCCTTTTCCAGAGCCGGCTCGGCGAATTTCAATAATTGGTAGAAAATTTAATTTTGTAGCAATATCCGATCGAAATTGATATTAAATATCTAAACTCATGACTCTTTTAGTCTCAATTTTATTGCCACTTGCTGCAAGTTGGTCACACTTAACCGACGTAAATCCTGCGGCGCTGACTGCCGATGGAAAACCCGGTTTCTGCATCCACGACTATATTTTACGTTGTTTTAACTGGATCTATTTAGCTGCCGAAAGATGGGATGGACATCAGGATGTCTGTGACGGATGGCGGCGAAGCCACAAAATACGTCAAATATACCACCAAAGCCAATGCTACAGCTATAATTGCTTTAACGGCGAGTGTTGTGGAAGAAGAAAAGGCGATCGTGCTTTCGGCTGGATGTGATGACTTTGTTCGCAAACCCTTCGTTGAACACACCATTTTTGACGCACTAGCCAAGCATTTGGGAGTCAAATATATCTATGCAGAAACAAGATCTCCTGTCTTGGATGATACAGAAACACGTCCCTTGACATCGGAAGATTTAACCTGTATGACTCAAGAATGGATTACTCAATTATACGAAGCTGCACTTGAGGCAAATACTAACCTCGTGTTACAAGTTGTAGGAGAAATTCCCAAAACAGAAACTCGTTTGATACAATCCCTTACAAAACTTGCCAGTCAATTTAAGTTTGAGCAGATTCTTGATTTAGTAGAACCCCCAAACCGCAATGTCTAAACTACTCAGATACGTTAGTATTTTTGTCATTATCTGCTGTCTGCTATTTGCTTGCCATGCTTCAAGACCAACCGAATTAAAACGCCCTCCCTTGAAAGTAGGATTTACCATTTTTGTTGGCTATAATCCAGTTATCATTGCTCAAAAAAAAGGATTCTTCAAAGCACAAGGAGTAGAGGTGGAAATAATTTATATAAATTACAGCCAATTGCAACAAGCAGATTTCAGTGCCGGGAAGTATGATGGTGGTGGATTTGCCTTGGGAGGTTTTATGAGCTTGAGTGCCACAAATCCCGATATCCAAACTGTCATGGTTGTAGATGAAACCACAGGCGCAGATGTGGTAGTCGCACAATCAAAAATTAAAACCGTAGCTGACTTGAAAGGGAAAAAGGTGAGCGCAAATCTAGGCGCATTTAGTGAAGTTTTTGTCAGTGAGATGTTAAAAACTGCCAACTTAACGAAGGAAGATGTAAATCTAGTTAAATTCGACGCTTACGAATTTCCCCAACGCTTTAAAAGCCAGGAAATCCAAGCTGGACACACTTGGGAACCCTATCTTTCTGAAGCCAAAAAATTAGGAGGTCACATCCTATTTACCAGCAAACAAACTCCTGGCTTGATTTTAGATGTGGTTGCCTTTCGCGGTGAAGTAATCCGCGATCGTCCTGAAGATATTCGTGCATTTATTCGAGCATGGCTGCAAGCCGTTACCTACTGGGAAGCAAATGTTGAGGAAGGAAACGCTATCATTAGTAAAGCATTAAATATTCCTAGCAATACACTATCTCTAGAGGGCATAAACCTGACTAATCTTGAGGAAAATAAGAAATTTTTTGACCCTGGCAGTAGTCAGTCTATATACAAAAAAGCTAAGATATATACAGACTTTTTTATTCGCTCTGGCGACGTTACACGCATTCCCGCTATCAAAACTTTGTTTAATTCATCTTTCTTATCTCCTTCTAATGTGCGCCCATGAATCACTCACTTTTAACCAGTATCCGTACCAAGTTAATCGTATCATTTCTTATGGTTGCTCTCATCCCTTTACTTTTGTTAGGTTATCTGAATAAACAGACAACAGAAAAGGCACTAACTGACAACGCACGACAAGCTCTATCTGCGGCAGCCCAGGAAACTGTTAACAGAATAGATGCGTTTATTGATGCTAATCTCAATGCCGTGCGCGTAGAAGCGATTTTACCAGGTTTATCTGCTTACCTGGGCCAAACGGTCGAACAGCGAAAAAATAGTCCTGAAATGCGGTTAGCGACAGAAACATTAATCCGTCTCAGTCGTAAAGATCTGCTCAATATTATCTCTTACGCTTTGCTAGATATAAACGGACGGAATGTTTTAGATACGAATACACGGGATATTGGTCGAGATGAATCCAGTCAAAATTACTTTAGAGAACCTCTGCAAACTCAGCTACCTTTTGTCTCTAGTATGAAGCTATCGCCAAAAATTTCCGATCTAATTCAACTATTTTTTAGTAGTCCTGTTCGCAATGCAAAGGGAAATATATTAGGGATCTTACGGGTATCCTACAATGCCACAGTTGTTCAGCAATTAGTAACTCGACAAACTGAGCGAGCCGGGGCAGAATTATCAGCAATTCTTTTAGATGAAAATTATATTTATCTAGCCCATAGCATAACACCTAAACTGCTTTTTAAATCCATTGTTCCTCTGTCGTCTGATGTCGCAACTAAACTACAAAGCGAAGGGCGTTTATCGAAGGGTTTGACTAAAGAAACTGGTACAAATTTACCCAAAATCAAGCAAGCATTAGATACCAAACAATCATCTTTAATAGCCTCCTTAACAGAGAATAATAATCAGGCAAATTTGATCGCGATCGCTCGTTTACAATATAAACCTTGGTCTGTGCTTTTCGCACAACCGCTAGCTGTGGCTCTAGCGCCTGTGGAAAAGCAAATTAGTGATGCACTATTCCTATTTACACTAATCGCTGGAGTAGTAACAATCATCGCCGTTGCCATTGGGCAACTACTGACTAAGCCATTGATTTATCTCGCTAATATCGTGGCTGAGTTTACTGCGGGCAACTTAAATATCCGGGTTAAGATTAACTCAAAAGATGAAACAGCTCAACTGGCACGAGCTTTTAATAATATGGCAGGACAGTTACAAACATCTTTTGAAACTTTGGAACAACGGGTAGAGGAACGAACAGCAGAGTTAGTCATTGCCAAAGAAAAAGCCGAAGTAGCCAATCAAGCCAAAAGTACCTTTATTGCCAATATGAGCCATGAATTGCGATCGCCCCTCAATGCTATTCTCGGGTTTTCGCAATTGATGGTACGCGCCACAAATATGCCCCCTGAACAATACGAGAATGCCGGAATTATCTATCGCAGTGGTGATTATTTATTAACGCTAATTAATAATGTACTCGATTTATCAAAAATCGAAGCAGGTAAAACTATCATTAATCTTACAGACTTTGACCTACATATCTTGCTGAATGATTTAGAAGATATGTTGCATCTGCGGGCTAATAATGCCGGATTGAATTTGGTATTCCAGCGAACAGAAAATGTTCCGCGCTATATCTGTACCGATCAAGTAAAACTGCGTCAGGTTTTAATTAATTTACTCGGCAATGCCATCAAATTTACTTCCGAGGGTCAAATCACTTTGAATGTCTTTCTGGGAGAACAAGAAACCACAGATGTTTTTAATTTGCATTTCCGTATTCGCGATACTGGGGTGGGTATTGCAGCAGCAGAACTGCCAAAACTATTTGATGCCTTTAGTCAAGCTCAAGCTGGAAAAGATATGCAGGAAGGAACGGGTTTAGGTTTAGCAATTAGCCGGAAATTTGTGCAATTGATGGGTGGGGATATTTCTGTAGAAAGCGAATTAGGAAAAGGTACAAGTTTCCAATTGTATATTCAGACCAAATTGGGTCAAGAAACAAACAGCAAGAGTACAGGAGAATATTCAAGAGTGCTGGGACTGGTGCCCGGTCAACTTAGCTACAAAATTCTCACAGTCGATGATAAATCTATTAATCGACAATTACTAATTAAGTTGTTGAGTCCCTTGGGATTTGAGGTGAAAGAAGCTAGTAACGGACAAGAGGCGATCGCCATTTGGGATGAATGGGAACCGCACCTAATCTGGATGGATATGAGGATGCCAGTTATGGATGGCTACGAAGCGACAAAATACATCAAATCTACCACCAAAGGCAATGCTACGGCTGTAATCGCGTTAACGGCGAGTGTGTTGGAAGAAGAAAAGGCGATCGTGCTTTCGGCTGGATGTGATGACTTTGTTCGCAAACCCTTCGTTGAACACACCATTTTTGACGCACTAGCCAAGCATTTGGGAGTCAAATATATCTATGCAGAAACAAGATCTCCTGTCTTGGATGATACAGAAACACGTCCCTTGACATCGGAAGATTTAACCTGTATGACTCAAGAATGGATTACTCAATTATACGAAGCTGCACTTGAGGCAAATACTAACCTCGTGTTACAAGTCGTAGGAGAAATTCCCAAAACAGAAACTCGTTTGATAAAATCATTGACCAAACTTGCACGTGAATTTAAGTTTGAGCAGATTCTTGATTTAGTAGAACCCCGGAGTGGCAATGAATCTTAATTCTAAAATCGAAAATAAAGGTAATATTTTAATTGTAGACGATCTTCTAGAAAATCTACAATTACTAAGCGAGGCGCTCCTCAAACTCGGTTACACTGTTCGCAGCGTTACCAGTGGGCGGATGGCACTGAAAACGGTGAAGGTAAAGCGACCAGATGTGATTCTTTTAGATGTTAAGATGCCGGAAATGGATGGTTATCAAGTCTGTAGAACTCTCAAAGCGGATGCAGATTTTAGCCACATTCCAGTAATTTTCATTAGTGCTTTAGATGATGTCTTCGACAAAGTAACCGCCTTTGAGTCTGGGGCTATAGACTACATCACCAAACCATTTCAAATCGAAGAAGTAGTGGCGCGTCTGGAAAATCAGTTAACCATTCAACGCCAGCAACAGCTTCTGGAACAAGAAAACATTAAGCGCCGGGAAGCAGAAGAGGTACTTTATCAATCGAGGGCTTTACTGGCTAGTGTTTTGAATAGTTCCCTTGATGGTATTGCGGCAATGCAGGCTGTTCGTAATACCGAAACAGGGGAGATTGAGGATTTTCGGTGTTTAGTCGTCAACCCCGAGATTGCTAGAGCTTTTAACAGTAGGCGTGAAGAGATGATTGGCAAATTGGTACTAAAAAAGTTTTTGAGTAAGATCGATCCAAAACTATTTAATTGCTTCGTTAATATTGTCGAGACGGGGGAATCTTTAGAACAGGATTTTTACTATGAATCAGGAAAATCTTGCTGGTTTCACTTCGTAGCAGTCAAGCTAGGAGATGGTTTCTCCATTACTATCCGTGATATCACCGCCCGCAAACAAGCCGAATTTGAATTACAACAACAAGCTAAAAATTTAGAACTTACTCTGCGCGAACTAAAGCGCACCCAAGCCCAACTCATCCAGAGTGAGAAAATGTCTTCTATTGGGAATCTGGTTGCAGGGGTAGCCCATGAAATTAACAATCCGGTGAATTTTATTCACGCCAATCTGATTCCTGCTACTGAATATTTCAAAGATTTATTGTATTTGGTAAAACTATATCAACAACACTTTCCCGAGCCCCCGATACAAATTAAAGTAGAAATTGAGGCTATTAACCTAGATTTTATGCAAGAAGACTTGCTCAAACTTCTGAATTCTATGCAGCTAGGAACCGATCGCATTCAGCGAATAGTTTTGTCCTTGCGGAATTTCTCCCATCACGATGAGGCTGAATACAAACGAGTGGATATTCATCAAGGTATCGACAGTACGCTGATGCTCCTCCAAAATCGCCTGAAAGGCACAGCAGAACATCCAGAAATTATCGTGATTAAAGATTATGCTAAGTTGCCCAGAATTCAGTGTTATTCTGGTCAACTAAATCAGGTATTTATGAATCTTCTGGATAATGCTATTGATTCTATTTACACCCAATGTATCGGCGCTCAAGGACAAATAAAAATTAAAACTATGTTTGTGAACAAAAATCAAATATTCATTAAAATATCCGATAATGGTGTAGGAGTTTCTGAGGAATTACACTCACAATTATTCGATCCATTTTTTACTACTAAACCCGTGGGAAAAGGTACGGGACTAGGACTGTTTATCTGTCACAAAATTGTGGTAGAGCAACATGGTGGCAATTTATATTGTAACTCGAATTTCGGAAAAGGAGCCGAATTTGTAGTTGAAATTCCCATTGCCAAATAATTGTGGATTGAGGATGCTGAATAAGCACTTACAACTAACTAATTAAAATTGATAAAGATATGAATTTTAATTCTCCAATCGAAAATAAAGGTAATATTCTAATTGTAGACGATCTTCTAGAAAATCTACAATTACTAAGCGATGCGCTCCTCAAACTCGGCTACACTGTTCGCAGCGTTACCAGTGGGCGGATGGCACTGAAAACGGTGAAGGTAAAGCGACCAGATGTGATTCTTTTAGATGTTAAGATGCCGGAAATGGATGGTTATCAAGTCTGTAGAACTCTCAAAGCGGATGCAGATTTTAGCCACATTCCAGTAATTTTCATTAGTGCTTTAGATGATGTCTTCGACAAAGTAACCGCCTTTGAGTCTGGGGCTATAGACTACATCACCAAACCATTTCAAATCGAAGAAGTAGTGGCGCGTCTGGAAAATCAGTTAACCATTCAACGCCAGCAACAGCTTCTGGAACAAGAAAACATTAAGCGCCGGGAAGCAGAAGAGGTACTTTATCAATCGAGGGCTTTACTGGCTAGTGTTTTGAATAGTTCCCTTGATGGTATTGCGGCAATGCAGGCTGTTCGTAATACCGAAACAGGGGAGATTGAGGATTTTCGGTGTTTAGTCGTCAACCCCGAGATTGCTAGAGCTTTTAACAGTAGGCGTGAAGAGATGATTGGCAAATTGGTACTAAAAAAGTTTTTGAGTAAGATCGATCCAAAACTATTTAATTGCTTCGTTAATATTGTCGAGACGGGGGAATCTTTAGAACAGGATTTTTACTATGAATCAGGAAAATCTTGCTGGTTTCACTTCGTAGCAGTCAAGCTAGGAGATGGTTTTTCCGTTACTATCCGTGATATTACCGCCCGCAAACAAATAGAATTGGCTCTCCAAGATGCCAATCAAAAATTAAAAGAACTGGCAAATCTAGATGGTTTGACTCAGGTGGCTAACCGTCGCTGTTTCAACAATCGCCTTCAAAGTGAATGGCAACGCCTAGCGCCAGAAAAGCAGCCACTTTCTCTAATTTTATTTGACGTTGATAAATTCAAATCCTATAACGACTACTACGGTCATCTGGCTGGGGATGATTGCTTAATTAGAATAGGGCAAACATTACAAAAAGTAGTCCGTCGTCCCACCGATTTAGCAGCGCGTTACGGTGGAGAAGAATTTGTGTTACTCCTCCCGAATACGGATTTAGAAGGAGGGATTAAGGTGGCACAAAACATTCAGCAAGAACTTCACAATCTCGCGATTCCCCATGCAGAGTCTGACGTGAAGGAGATCGTCACAGTCAGTTTGGGTATTGCCTCACTCATACCCACCTTGGAAGTTCAACCAGATACACTGGTAGCCTATGCAGACAAAGCTTTGTACGATGCTAAACAACAGGGGCGCGATCGCTGGAGTACAAATTGTTGAAAAATCGGGGCGTTTTTTTGAGGAAGGGGGAATTATACCGTTAGACAAGACTTTTCGCCAGTTGTAATTCATCCTGGTTTTTTGTTGATAGTCAGATCGTCTAATTTTTGATAAGTAATACCAATTGGAAATAGTCTTGCTACAATTACCAATTTTATACAAATTATCTTTGATTTGCACAAACCCCCGCCGGACACGGCAGTGCCGTTTCCCTACAGATGCTCGTCTCTAATTGATATGTAGCAATATTTTTCATAATTAGTATAAGCTGTAGCTAGCGTTACAGATTAAGAGTGTAAATCCTAATTAAATATCTAAACCCGTGACTGCTAAATCTGGAGGATGTTCGACAACAAACTGATAATATAACTCTTGCTTTGCTTGCGGCGGCAGAGACATTATCCATTCTAGGAGTCCCATTTCACCTGCTACTATCTTCGGATTAGTGAGAGTCGATCGCACTTTAATTTGTTCATTGCGGCTGACTGGCAATTGCTCTTTTAGTGTCAGGTGTACCTGCACCTGATACAAGTTTGTCACATTTAAACGATAAGCGTAACTCATGCGCCGCTGCTGGCCGATCAGTTTTTTATCTACTTGTCTTTCCACTAATTCCCGCTCTATTTTTAACCGTTCATCTATTCCTAAATTAACTTTATATTCTTGCCCGGGGGAAACATTTTCTAACTGCACAGTACCGACAAAAGTATTGTCGCGAAAGATATTTGCTTTACCGGGAAGCAGAGTTGCGCCTGTCAGCGGATTCACAACAACTGCTTGCAAATAGGCAAAACTGACTAATCGCGGGACGGCTATATATTCAGGTTTAAACGGATAATTTTCGCTGAAAATAGTCACTTTGTGCGGTGTACCGTCGCTGGGAATATTAGTATTTCCCCCTACTTGAAATGAGACGGTGCCGCCTTCTTTAGATACTTGTGCGATCGCTGTTGTAGCGTCTATCGGTTCGGGTGCGCCAGCAGCACTGCCCATAGCCATCATTGGCAATGGTACGTCGTCTTCCATCTCTAATTCCATAAAGTCTATTGGCATTTCTGCTTTCTCAGTCTGTCGGCTCCGTTTCATTAAAAATTCTCGGGTTTGAGCAGATTTTGGGCGAACAATATCGATAAACCAGGGTTCGAGTTTTGGTGGCAAAGTTCCCATTCCGGGTTTTGCTGTAGATAAAGTCAGCGCTACTCCCGTCCAATCTTCGCCTGTATTTTGATTGACTTCAGCTAGGTAATTGAGATTAATTTGGTTGTTGGTAGTGTTTACTCGCAAGTCGTAAAGGGGAGTCCAACGGGCCCGCATGACTACATAGGAAACTTCTAGTTCAAAATTGCCGCTGCCGCTGGGTTCTATGGCAACAATGATATTAAAACTTTGCTGGGAATGGGGAGTGTGTACTTGCCACAACTGCTGCTGCAAAGCTTCTATTTGCTTGTCTATTTCGCGCTGCTGTCTTTCGTATTGAGCGATCGCACTTACGTATTTTAGGTAATTGGTTCCTAAAAAGTTCAGCAATTCCCCGGTTTCGTTTAAACCAATCTGCTGTTTGGCGATGCTGCTGGAAAAGAAACCGACGCTTTTGTCGCTTAAACCTTCGACAAATTTGAGTTGAATTTTGCGCGAGGCTAATTTGTCTTGTATGGCGCGTTTTTGGGTTTGTAACTCCTCGATTTGTTGGGTTAATTCGGCGGTGCGATCGTCCGCAGGTTCGCTGTTAAACACTGTTTCGCTGCGCACTCCCAGCAATCGCACTGCAACTGTACCCGCACCCGTGGCCCTGACTGACTCTGTTTCGAGGGTTGCGGGGAGAGAGGCGATCGCCAATTCTCGCTCGTTTCCCGTCAAAGCCACGGTGCTGCGGCGCGTCACCAGCGCGCGATCGGTGTAAACTGTAACTTCTGATATGCTACTATCTAGTGTTTTGATGGTATCAGAATTAAGGATTTCTGAGTCAGTCATTGCCAGTTGCTCCTATTTAAGAACCGTTTAGTCGATCGAGCATTGTTCAAAGTAGTTTATCGATCAATTTTCCCGATCGCCCATTCCTCTAGCAAACTCCTCAAGCGCATCCAAAGGTGAAGCAAACAAAATGCAGCGTTTGAGCAAAGACAAGTCTAACTCCGGCAGTATTTCACTGCTAGTAATGCGATCGTAACCTTCCTCTCGCAGATGGTAAAGCTCTAAAGTGCCGTCTTCCCAAAACCAGACTTCCGGGACTCCCATCAGTCGGTATTTCTGAAGCTTAATCGGGCTACCGCTAGTGATAACAATCTCAATACATAAATCTGGAACATCTTTAATACTTCCGAAACAATAAGACAAATCTGCCTGATACTCGACTCGATCTTCAACAATCTGACTATAAGTACCGCTGGCAAAAAATACAATTCTTCTTTGCAGAAAATACTGTCCCATTAGCAAGCCCATCAAACACCTAATCGCTTCATGCAACCTTCCAGTACCCACAATTTCTAAAACTCCATCGCAATAAAATAAGCGTACATTCGGCACGTCTTCAAAACCAGCTTGAATGGCCTTGAATTGATGCCATGTAAAACCGCGCCAAGTGAAACGTTGTTCGACTGCGGGAGAAGTGGTTGGATTGTCTACAGTTTGAAGCATGATTGTTTTATTGATGTTCAAAATGGTAGCGCGGGAGTGGGCGGGTTTACGAGTTTACGAAATCCTTATTTTTAGGAATTGATAATTGGTAAAACCAGCCCCTACGGTTAATTTTAGCCCACTGGCTCGATTCCTGCCAAATCCAAAATTTGAGGAATTAAATCTTCTCGTTTGACGGCCATCATGTGAACTCCTTGACAAATCTGCCGCGCTAGCTTGACTTGTTCGGCAGCAATTTTTATGCCTTCCTGCAATGGTTCTGGAGCTTTAGCCAAACGGTCGATCGTCTCTTGCGGAATATGAACTCCCGGCACGTATTTTTTTATAAATTCAGCATTTTTAGCTGACTTAAATAGAAAGATTCCTGCTAAAATGGGTTTGTTGCAGCCAGCAGCAATATTGTGCATAAACTTATCTAAAAGTTCAAAGTCTGTAATTAATTGACTTTGAAAAAATTGCGCTCCTGCTTCTAATTTTTTCTCAAATCGACTTTGCAAACCAGACAAACTGGGGCATTGCGGATCGACGGCAGCACCGACAAATAAATCGGTAACTCCGTCTGTTAAAGGTTTGTCATTCCAGTCTTGGCCGCCGTTCATTTTTTGAATAACTTGCAACAGCCGAACTGATTCCAAATCGAATACACTTTTTGCTTTAGGATGGTCGCCCGCTTTTACGGGATCGCCTGTAAGTGCTAATACATTGCGAATGCCTAAAGCGTGGGCTCCCATGAGATCCGCTTGCAAGCCAATTAGATTGCGATCGCGACAAGCAACTTGACAAATTGGCTCAATTCCGTGCTGCACTAAAATCGCCGAAACTGCTAGGGGGCACATTCGCAACACTGCGCGACTCCCGTCTGTGATATTAATTGCATGAACTCTGTTTTTGAGGCGTTCAGCCATTTGAATTGTGTGAGTTATGTCGCCGCCTTTTGGCGGGGCAACTTCGGCAGTAATTATAAATTCTCCGGGGGTGGTGCAGGCTGTGCGAAAACGGTTCATGATTATTTGTCTGTTATTGGTTATTTGTTATTTGAGAGTTGACAGTTGTTAGTTGACAGTTGACAGTTGGCAGTTGTTAGTGGGCAGTTGGCAGTTGTCATTCTTAACCAGTAACCAATAACAACTCACAACTAACAACTAAACAGGTAAAGAATAACCGAAAGCTGTCTTAACCTTAGTTAGTGTTTGATTAGCAATAGCTTCTGCTTGTTCTTTTCCGCGACGCAGTACAGACTCTAAATATCCCGGATCGTCCATTATTTCCTTGTATTTATCCTGAATTGGTTTGAGGGCATTAATTGTCGTCTCTGTCAGCAATGGTTTAAAATCTCCCCAACCCATATTTTCACACTCGGTTGCTACTTCTTCCTTAGATTTGCCGGAAAGCAGGAGATAAAGTGTCAGCAAATTTCTAGCTTCGGGGCGATCGGGGTCGTCAAAAGTCAAACCCCGCACGGCATCTGTTTTGCAGCGCTTGATTTTTTTGGCGATCGTATCTGGCGAATCCAATAAATTAATTCGACTTTGTTCGGAAGGGTCAGATTTCGACATTTTGCGCGTGCCGTCAGTCAAACTCATCACCCTCGCACCGTCAGTCCGAATTAACGGTTCGGGAAGTTTCAATACTGGCTTTTCGGGTGTCCCAAATTGGTGATTTAATCTGATGACTATATCGCGTGTGAGTTCCAAATGCTGTTTTTGGTCTTCTCCCACTGGCACTTTGTCGGCATCGTAAAGCAAAATATCTGCTGCCATTAACACGGGATAATTTAGCAAACCGGCGTTGACATTTTCGCCTTGTTTAACTGCTTTTTCTTTAAACTGAATCATATCTTCGAGCCAGTTAATCGGCGTAATACAGTTGAGCAGCCATGCTAGTTCTGTGTGCGCCGAGACGTGGGATTGCACGAAAATAGTAGAATATTCTAAGTCGATGCCGCAAGCTAAATAGAGTGCGGCGATCGTGTAAGTGTCGGAGGCTAGAGTTGCTGGATTGTGCGGTGCGGTAATTGCGTGCAAATCGACTACGCAGAAGTAATTTTCGTACTGACTTTGACCTTCTACCCAGTTGCGAATGGCACCGAGATAATTGCCGAGGTGAAGATTGCCGGTTGGCTGAACTCCCGAAAGAACGCGCTGTTTGCCCATGAGGAAAGAATAGAATTGAACTCACATTTCTATATTGACACGTTATTTCAATTTCAGAGCCTCTAATTTTCTGGCGGTTGACTGTTGACTGTTGACAACTGACAACTGACAACTGACAACTGACTAATTACCAATCTGTGAGCAACCTTGCTTTCCGAAAAACAAATGTCAGAACAGTTTCTTCGCCGGTAATAATATCGGCTCTGCCCTCCATTCCCGATTGAATGGAATACTGGCGGGGGACGTTGGCTTGGGGGGTTCCGAAGAATTGGCCGCTGGTAGATTTGAGTTTCGTTAAATAAGTTTGTTCGGGCTTAATGGCTACTTCGTAATAAGCTGTACCTAAATTATTAGTGGGATTTTGAGTGGCGATCGCATCTGGGGCGATTTCGCTGACTGTTCCTTTTAATGTACCGTAATCGGGGAAAGGCAAAGCCGAAATCCTGATCTGTACGGGTTGGCCGATTTGGATGCGGGCGATGTCTTGGGATGTCACCTTGGCTTTGACTACCAGGGGTACGTCGCTGGGGACGATTTGGGCGATCGCACTGCCGGCTTGTACGGTTTGACCAGTATTTCGTACTTCCAATCTGAGAATTGTACCATCAGCGGGCGCGCGGATTACGCTATTTTCTAGTTTTAAGTCAATTTGATTTAGTTCTTTTTTAGCTTGAATTAATTGTTGTTGAAGAGACGATCGCTTGACGAGCAAAACCCGCCGACTTCTGCCCAGTCTTTCGGCGACATCGGGCAGCGATGTGGCGATTTTTACTAAAGCTGATTCGATTAATTCCTGTTGGGCGGAACTTTCTGTTTGGATGCTTTTAAATTGGGCGCTGGCCAAAATTTGATTTTCTAAGTCGCGCAGTTGCTGGTTGATTTGCTGTGCTGCTGTTTGAGACTGATTAATTATTTCTTGTAACTGCTTTTTTTGAGCGCCCAAACGCGAAGCGTCTACAACTGCGATCGCATCTCCTTCTTTTACTGTCTGATTCTCGCTGACAGCAATGCTTTCGACGGTTCCTTCGGTTGCTGCTTGCACGACGCGCACTTCTCCGGCTGGACGGACGATCGCGTCTGCTTTGACTGTAGCGCTGTATTTGGTGACGCTAGCGAGGGCGATCGCCCCGCCAAAGGTCGCCACCATCAAAATGCCCCCCAAAGTCGTCCAGCGGCTGACAGGGGGCAAAAACTGGTCGTTATCAAAGGTTTCAGCGGGTGTGGCTTCGGGAGTGAGAGACATGGCGGCAAGGGGGAGAGGGGAATAGTTTTGAGTTTTGAGTTTTGAGTTGGGGGGGAGGGAGAGATTGATCGCTTATTTCTTTTGTCACCTTTACGATCGGCTTTCCGGAAACCAAGAATAGGTTTAGAAGTCTAAATCAAAATTCACAGGGTCAATGTAAAAATCCGCACAGCTTTGCCGTCTCTACCCACAAACTTCGCCAAACATCAACAGGAGTGAAGCCAGCGGGCAAGACTTATGAAATTATGGCTTTTCAGCAATAAGTTTTGGGGCTGTTACCGGGTTTTTCATATATCCGTAGGTAGTAAGTAAGTACATAGGTACTAATAGGAGTTCTTTATGTTAGACAATCAACAACATTCACTCTTCACCGAACTAACCGATGGAGAATCTGCTACTGTCAGCGGCGGCAGCATTACCAGCGGTGTCACCGGCGCTAACAGCAGCAGCGAGACCGATAACAGCAGCAGCGATAGCCTCAATATGCTGTTTTTCCTGCCACCGCCTAGCCAGCTTTATCTGTACGATCCTCGCCGCGATCGCCCTTACAAAACCCTTGTGGTTTAGATAGCTGAGTCAGGTTGTGCGATCGAGTAAATTTTGAAAATTTATCCGTAATATTCCGGAGGTCGCACAGCACTAGCAGAAGTATTAGTCAGTATTTACACGAAGCTCTAGAAATTAGATAAAATTTCTAGTTTTCCTTCAATTTTATTAAGTTAAACGGAGTCCAATCATGAAAGAAACAAAGGACAATTCACTGTTTGCTGAACTCACTTCTGAAGAATCAGCTAGCGTCAACGGCGGTTACTATTATTCTAATCGATATAACTGTTACCGTCCGACCCGTCACGTCGTGTACCGCCGGAATTGCGACGGCTCCTTCAGAGTAGTGTACCGCTACTGGTAAAGTTGAGTGCTGTCTATTCAGCTCGATTGATACGAATCAATAAAGCACCCATAAGTTTATGGGTGCTTTGTTGTGTCCATTGCCTCAGTCATACAGCATAAATTGCTGAACTTTCGGGGTCGCATGAAATTTTGCTTACTTGTGGTTTGTAAGTTTTAAAACATCTTTCAAATTTAGATATTTTTTCATTTTTTTAGTCTACCTAACTAATAAGCTGAAAGCGAATTAATTTCGATATAAACTCATCTATAAACCGAGAATAGCTATTGATATCAAATCCGGTAGCATCGGAATTAATATTACCCACAGTCAGGACACGGCAGTGCCGTCTCCCTACCCCGATTAATTGTAGGGACTTAGGCCAAGCCGTGTCCTCTATATCATGTCGCTTGACTTTATTTTGAGCGAGATGGCAATGACCAACTCTTCACCTCACCCAAAGTCACCGGCATCAGAAGCACCACATCAAGGGTAAAGCGGAAGACTTTGCGCGCCCGACGACTACTGTCCGGGTCGAAGAACTCAAGCTTGACATCCCAACAGTCGCTGTCTCGGCGACAGAACGGGCTTTTTTAGACGTTAATGGTATCGAGTTGACGACCCTGGATCGCCCGAGTAAAGGTCGAAGTCGCTTGGAAGATGTTGGTGGCGGCGAAGTTGAGGGCGCGAAGTCTGCCCCAAATTATGTAAGTCGCGATCGACGTGATTTAGGAAAGGAGTTAAGGATTCGCGCATTATATCGTTTCTGGTAGCATCGGAATGATACCGAGGACACGGCACTGCCGTGTCCCTACCCCGATTAATTGTAGGGACACGGCACTGCCGTGTCCTGACTGTGGGTAATATTAATTCCGATGCTACCGGAGTTGATATTAGACATCTCTATATTAGAATAAAATTCTAAAAATAGAGTGTTGCGAAACTTCGTTGAAACTAGGGACAATAATCGACAATTAATTTATCATATTTAGTCTAGGAGAGCTTTCCGGGTCGAAAAGTAGGGACACGGCACTGCCGTGTCCCTACACTTCATCTTATTGCTTCATATCAATTCCGGCTGCACCGGAATGATATAGAGGACACGGCAGTGCCGTTTCCCTACAATTGATCGTGGTAGGGACACGGCACTGCCGTGTCCTCCGTTTATATCATTCCGATGCTAACGGAATTGATATCAGTTATCCAAACTGCCAAATTGCCAACTCTCCACCCACATTTAACTGTGCATTATCACCGAAAGTGAACTTTCTTTCCTGATGAGCTTGAGCCTTCATCGTGCAAACAACCTTGCGAATTCGATAACTTGGAGCAACTTTCTGAGATACTTGTAAAGTAAAACCATGAGAACGATAGGTAGTAATATCTCCTACGCAAGATGAGTCATAGCCAAAGACTCGAAGTAGTAATGATAGTTCCTCGTGTTCCGCTAAAGTCAATTCTAGATGAACTTCTGAAATGTCGTCAAATAAAGAAGTTTCGGAAGTAGCAAGGTTTTTGAGATAAGCAGCACGGTCAAAGCAACCAGCACTGGTAAGCTTGATGTTTTTATAGTCTAAATAATCCTGATGAAATTCCATCAACCACGCACTGAAGGCTTCTCTCTCTGATTTGAGCGCCAAATAATGAAACCAGGGCACTTTTCCATCTTCGGTTTGACGAACTTGCAAACCAGAAAACGTTTCTTGGGCTACTAAGGATTTTAGCTTTTCATCTACAATATCAATCTGTCCTGCTTGTTTACTATTGAAACCAATACCCGAAAAACCTTCCCTAAACCCTTCCGCACCCCCGGGAGCAAAAAGCTCAAGATAGCTATGTTTTCCCCTGAGATAAGTTCCCGCCCAACTCTCTTTATCAGTTTCTACGGTATCTCTGGATATTGTGCAGAATTCTTGGCTGATGAACTCTGATTTGGCGATCGACTCTAGCGTTTCTGTGTCGAGAGTAACATATAAATGGTTAAATTCTATTCCCATGTTTTTACTGATTGAGCTTTAGCAATACAAATTGTGGAACAGACAAGATGCCTGTTCATAAAAACTGTTTAACTTAAGTCGCGCCAAGGTATTATATCATGTCCGATCGATTGACCATAATATCCCGGCCGGGCGGGTTTTTGAGATTGGAGATTGTTGGCAGATATTGTTGGTGAACCCGCCCCTACCTGATTTCGGGTAATCGACCGGACATGATATTACAGCATATTCCATGTAAATGTAGATCGCGAGAAACCGGGTTTCGAGCAACAGAATCAGTAATGATGCGAGAACTGTAAAGAAACCCGGTTTCTGGGGTGTACTTAATAAACCTGGAATAGGCTGTCTATCGTTTCCGGTTGGATGGGAACGATCGAGTCAAGGTCAATAATTCCACATTCCCCGACTCCCCACTCCCCACTCCCCATCCCGAACGGTGTTACCGAAATTGATATGAGTCCGTCACCGGTGCGTTCAACTCACTTTAGCAGGGATTGACCAGCTCCTCACCTCACCCAAAGTCACCGGCATCAGAAGCACCACATCAAGGGTAAAGCGGAAGACCTTGCGCCCCCGACGACTACTGTCTGGGTCGTAGAACTCAAGCTTGACATCCCAACAGTCACTGTTGATGCGACAGAACGGGCTTTTTTCGACGTTAATGGTGTCGAGTTGACGACCCTCGACGATCGCCCGAGCAAAGGTGACAGCGGCTTGGAAGATGTTGGTGGCAGCGAAGTTGAGGGCGCGATCGCGCGAAGTCTGCCCCACATTGCGAAGATCGTTGTAGACTCGGTTGAGGAAGGCTGTCAGAGCCTGTCGCACGAGGGGTTCTTGGGCTTCGTCCACCTGACGAGAGATTGCCGCCATCGCCGCGTTCACCAGGGTATTGACTTTCCAGCCGTACATTCCCCGCGGGTAAGGTACCGTCACTACAGGCACAACCTCACCGGAGGAGAGTTCCACCGTGCGGTTGGTGCGTCGGGCGGGTATGCTGATCCGCTCGACAAATTCATCGCTCGCTTCTGGCTCGAGTTGCCCCGCCAACATCAGCACAAACATCTCGTAGACCTCCCCGTCCGTTGACTCTAGGGCATATATCGTGTCTCCATCGAGGTTCAAGGTCCAGATCAGGGAACGGCCTTCATCTGGATTGCGATCGAGGTGCTCGACCATCTGGCGAGCATCGTAGGGGTCTGCCGGCACCATGATGCCGTTTACTTCGGCGGGAGCCATCTGTTGTTTGAAAGTGTCGCGGCGGGTTTCATCCCCAAAGTCGTAGCCGATCGTCCCTAGGGCGTAAACGTTGCCAGAGTAGGCGGTGCTGGCTTCGACAGTGCCTGTGTCTGCGGGAGTCGCGGCGGCGGTGACGGTTTCCTCGGCAGGAGTGGCGGGCAAGACAGCAGGCATCGCTGCACTGGCAACAACCTCTTGGGTACTGGGGGGAGCATGACTCGCGACGGGGGCGGCATAGCCTGCCCGTTCGGTGCGAATCACTCGATCGCCCGCGAAGGAAATGGTGAGGGAGGGTTGCCCAAACAGCACTCTCATTGCGCCCGGGATATTGACAAAGCCGCGCAGACAGCGTTCTGGTTTTTCTGCGTCGCAGGGAATCGCGGTATTGAGCAGTGCTATTCGGACGGCTTCGGCATCAATGGGTTTACCCTCTTGCAGTTGCAAACTCATCAGCAGCGCAGAAATACCCGTGATTACGGGAGCTGCCATGCTGCTTCCTGTTACGCGCACGGGTTTTTCGGTGCAGGGTTGCGCCCCTAGAATATCTTCACCCGGAGCAAGGATACCTTCTTGTGTGTTGTTGCCGCCCCAGTTGCTAAAGTCGCACGGCGTACCATCGACTTTTGCCGCTCCCACTGCCAAAATTCCCGGCAGCACGGCAGGCAGACACCAGGATTTGTTGAAATTGTTCCCTACAGGCGCGACGATCAAGATATTGTTGTCTTGACATTTTTTAATCGCTTGGAGAAGGAGCTCTTCCCCTTCACTTGTTTGGGTGGGGCGACAAAAAGCGCAGTGGATAATATTTGCACCCAATTCTAAGGCTAAATCAAAAGCGCGGGCGAGGTTGAGGGGTGACAGTATATCGTCATAATTCCCTAGGGGTGACTGTATCTCGTCACGGTTTGCTAGGGCATCGTGGGGCATATTGATTACCCGGCATTTGGGAGCCACGCCGAAAACAGGGCTATGCTCTTGACCGACGATTGTACTCGTGACGTGGCAGGCATGGTCGTTGATTTCAACGCGCGTCTTGACATTTTCTGGTAAGGCAGCGTCGATCGCGGCTTGTTTCTCTTTACCCTTGAGCCCCTTATCTCTGATTGCTTGGAAGGCGGCATAATGTTCTGGGCTGATTGGATCTGCTGGTTCGTGCCAGTAGGGAAAAACCTTGGAGACTTGAGCTCCGGCAAAACAGGATAATGTGTAATCTGGGTCGCCGTCTAAAATTACAATCGTGATGCGGGGGTCGCCGAGGGTTTGGTTGTGGAGTTCAGCGAGTCCGGGGATGCGATCGTCGAGGTCATGGGGGTGGAGTGCCACCGATAGTTTGGTTGCAGAAGTTTCAACTTCGCTGGCTGAAATCCCCGCCGACTCCCTTTCACCCTCAGCGACACTGGATGAATCTGGAGTCTGGGAGAGCATATCTGAAGGAGCCAAGTCAACAGCCTCAGCCCCAGTTTCCTCAACTTGCGCTGAGGTATTTTCAGGACTTTCCCACACCTCAGCCGGCGGAATTTTTGCCACTAGCCCAACTGACTCAAGCTGATTTCCCAATACTTCTGTCTCAGTAGACTCAGATTCAGCCTCAACTCCACCAAATTCAATCTCACTAGCTGAGACCATAGCCTCAGTCAACCCTTCCGCGTCATCAACCTCAATTGACTCCAACCCACTTGCTTCGACATTGCGGTTAGGCAACGAGCCAATCACAAACTCTCCGACAGCCGACTCTTCCACATAGTCTAGACCCGTTGCCCGACCAAAAGCATCGCTATCCCCACCCCCCACTGCACAGGCAGCCAGACCCATATTGGTTGCCACCAAGTAAAAGTTTTGCTGTAGCACCCCAACGTGCTTAAGCACCAAGGCATAACCGACAGAGCGATAGCGACGAAAGAGGCGACCAAATCGCGCTGTAATTACCAGAAGGACTTGTGGTGTTCCCAAACCTACTGGGAGGTTGTTAACAACGTTATAGCCTGACAGAGCAATGATATTGCCTTCTGCCCCAATAATCTGCTCGAGTTGATGGTTCAATGGGTCGTAGTGATACAGCCCTGTGTCCAACCCTTCACATCGTCGCACCACCGGATAAATCTCTAGCTCATACATCGCTCCACCGTTAGGGTACGACCGACGGCTCAACTCGCCATAGTCAATATCTGCTTTAAAATCTAGTTGCTCTCGCCAATTCTTACCTAATAACTCTTCTATGCCAAGTAATTCCTTAACACGGGCAGTGCGATAGAGTAGTTCGCTTAGTTGCTCGATCGAGATCGGATGGTTATCGTCAAATTGTCGAACCGATTTTCGTGCTTCGATCGCTTCCGTGAGCGTGGCATCGTTATACATCAATGCTCCCAGGTTCGGACGCGGCAGTGGCACAATCCTGTCGCTCATGGGCGGCTTCACCACTGGGAAATCCGACCACTGGTCAATGTCATTGTCTAGGGCTGGGTAGTCATGGCGACCGTTGCGACTGCGGCTGTGAAACAGCAGGTTATGAAAGTCCCAAAGCTGGAGCGAGGGAGGTTCACGGTCAGCCGTCAGAAACCCCGCTGCCCACAGCAACTTGAGGAACTGATAGGCGGTTTCTGGTCCGAGGTAGGGCGGTGGCGTCAGTGTTGCTAAGGTTTGGGGCTGGGCGAGTTGAGCCAGCAGCGCACTTGCTCGCCAGTCGAGGAGCTTGACCCGAAACTTGGAGAGGGGGGACTCCAGCACCATAGTGCCTTCGTAGGGATGTTGGTAGGCAAAGCGGGAGAGGCCCAGACGGGTTTGTGTCCAGTAGGGTTCGGTCAGATTCAATTCGGCAGATTCCACCATCGGAACCGCCACTGCCAGCGGCAACACAGCGTAACTCAACCAACCCCGCTCATCCAATTGTTGTAGCGTCAGTGCAAACTGTTCCCCGGCTGCCCGACCATCAACTTCGGCTAACCCTTGCACGAGAGATGCGGTGGTGGTGTTGCCTGCCTTGAGACGATCGAGAGCAATACCGGTTCCGGGCGTTGTGGCAAGGGTTAGCAAAGCGGTCGGATCGGATTCTGCCGAGTGCAGGGTGTAGTAGTCTTCGGCGCTTTTGACTTGGACAAAAGGGTTGAGGGAAACAGCGAAAGGGTGATTGCTCATGGCGATGGACAATTACAAAACACAATTAGGTGGGTTAGTCGATGACAGCAGAGTGTTTGCTACAGATGATTGACGGGGAGACTAGGGGAGATGGTGACGGGAGATTGATATGTAGCGTTCTTTTTTGGATTTCATATTACTGTTTGATTCTGACAAAATCACAACCCTGAAATTGATCGGTTATTCTAAGTTTCGATCTCGTCGTCAAAGTCATTTTCAAGAAAAATCAAAATCCCGGATGCGGTTGACATTCGTCACGTTTATTGTAGTAGAAACAAAAATTTTCTAATCGACTGTTCTCTAACTCTAGCTCTGTAACAGCCACAGCAGCACTTGTGATACAACTTTGACTTTGACAAAAATCATAGACTCTATCACCTAAACTGTTAAATGAAAAATATTTTGGTATGTCTTTGACGTTGTGGAAGTAAAACCATAAGACTGGCGTTGCATAGGCTTTAGAGAAGGATGCCATGAGGAAATGTGATCCCCTAAGAATAGAATTCACTTTCTGTGAACAATATTTTTGCACGTAGGGTGTGAGATACTTTCCTCTGTTTCCTAATGCTCCAGGCTGTGCTGGAGCACAAGGAAATAATTCCACATGACTACGACCATCAAAAAAAAGTTCAAAACCGATGACCATCGTATCTCTAATCAGAACCTGTGTTAATTCATCTGAGTAGTAACCACCATCAAGAGCGATCGCTGTCCTTGCTAATTCTTCAGGATCTTCCTCGTCTTCGTCGATATGGATGTACAGCATCACACTGGAATCTTCAAGCTTTGAACCCAAGTGAATGCCAATAGTGTTATTCATAATTTTGCGGGAGCTAATATGTGCTGCTGCAAACTGCTCAAACGATTCACGATTAATACGTACACCCAACCGATTCTCGATTTTATCCAAGAACTTAAACGCATAGGTTAGCGATTTTGGCCAAGTCTTTCCAAAATCATTACAAACCTCAAAACGCCCTGCTAGCAGTCGGCTACCTTCGACTTTACAAGAGGATTCAATACCACAGGGACCTTCGATCTCAAGAATAGCCTCTTCAAACAGAGGGAGAGGGAATGTTGGCTCGACATCAAAAGCCTCTTGATGAGTTCGGACAAACTGAAGACGGCGGTCTTTGAGATGATTCTGTTTAAGCATAGAAGTTAGGGTCATCATCTTAGTAAGGTAGATCGCAGCACGATCATTTTTGTTGCTAATCTCAATAGAGTGCCTAAATAAGTCGCTGCTAATATTTACAGCTATGTTAAGGAATTTTAATGTAGAGTGTGTTGTCGCACAGCGCAACGCACCGTCAACAATTCAAGGTGCGTTAGCCTACGGCATAACACACCCTACGGCTAATTTATATTTCTTTATATACATTTTTATATACATTGAATTTTTCTCGCCGCCTTAACTTAAGTCTAACAAAAAGTACGGATTGCCTTTTTACCAAAAAATATGTGAGGCAAGTTAATCGCCATTGGGATTCACCGGATGGCGATTAACCTTTTATTTCTCACGCCGCTACAACGCTTCGGCGTTTAGCGAGAGTCTGCTGGGAGGTGTAAGATGAAGACGAGGTAGATGAAGAAAGCTCACAAAACTCAGGATAAAGTAAAGTTTCGATCGCAACTCGACATCTTTAACCTCGTCAACAACGTACAGCCTAGGAAATCACTGCGATGGCAACTAGAGGTTCACTGCCGTGCCACTAAAGTGACTAAAGTGAGCTAGGCTATATATCCTTAATCGAAGGCGCAGATACTAATACTGGCAGATGCTTCCGCACCATCGAAGGCGCAGATACTAATACTGGCAGATGCTTCCGCACCATTACCACCGAGAGCTTCTTCAGAGAGTTCAGCCAAGTAGCTGGGGAGTTTACCAGTGGTGCTCCGCATCACGGGTTTGCCTTGTTGGGGCAGAATGTTCTTCTTATCCATGAGTAATTTCCTCATTTTGTTGTTTGGTTTGTTGACCCGTTGAGGTGGGTCAATCCTCTTCTTCGTTGGGAAGAAGCCTAGTAGGGCGACATCTGTTATGTAGCGGAGCCTGTCGCCCGCAAACTTTAAAAAGACTTAAAACGGTATATTCGTGGGGTTCATCTCTGCCTCAGCCAGGGGCACGGTTCGCCACCCCAACTTCACAGGCACGTCATAAAGCCGGCCTGGACCCAACCGCGACCAAAAGGTTCGCATTCCCGGTATAATCACTTTGACCACGTTCAAGCCGATGTCCGGTCGCGTCTGGTCTAACACCAGAGTTTCTAAACCTGCTGCTTGGGCAATCCCCACACAGGTCATCACATCTGTGTAGATGTCATCACTCCAGCGCTTGGGGTAATCATTGGCTGTTTTCAGCGGCTGTGATGCATCTGGGACTAAACAAGGATGACTTTCTCGAGTCACTCCTAACAGCCAGTCTTTCGACTCACCCTTGAGCTGCTCGTCGGGAATTTTGTCCAGCTCTAGCCCAACTTGGCTCACCTCAGTGAGGCTGCGAAGAATGGCAATCTTCGGGTCGAGGTGCGCCCCAAAACCAATAGCTATCCGCTCTGTTCCCACTGTGCGATACGATAAGCCCGCAAACGCCGGAATCCCTAAGTCAGCAGTCAAATCCAGCACCCATAGTTCCCGGTTCAGTTCCCGGTAGAACTGCTGCAACTGAACAAAATACGGCTCATCAAAGCTACTGAGATCCACCCCCGGACGGCTGAGGCGGTTGTACCACCACAAAGCTACACTGTCGCGCTCCACCAGTTCCATGAACCCTTGCAATATTGCCTCTTCCAGGGTGTTGCCCGCTGCGTTACCGTTGGAATCCGCCTTACAGAAGCGATAAGCTTCCGGCAGGGTGTAGTGGTAGTAGCAAAAGGCAGTGGGTAGATATTTGTGCGTCTGTGCGGTCAACGACCACACCGGAGTCCAGTCAATCGCTTGACTTGCATCAAACCGATGGGGAATCCAGCGATAGGCTGCCTCTGTACCCTGAGCGTTCAGGGCTTCCCGATTGGCATACTGCTCATCGCTAAAGTACAAACACTGTTCTGGATGAATCGCCAAGTCTCCCAATTCCGCCAAGGCTGCCCGTTTACGAGGTTCGTCCCCCTGAAAGATGCCCGAATAGCGTTCCACTGCCTCACAGAAACCACTCGCCCGCGATTGGCTATCGGTCTTGCCTTTGCCAGAACTCTTGTAGTTTAGGGTATTGCGTAGCCCCCGCAAGGAGGCGGGGCTGCCGAAGCTATGCCCCGCCCGGTAGGTATGTACCAACGGATTAGTTGGATCGGAGACTCGCACCAGTTCCGTTACCACTCCCGTTACGGGGCCGAGCAAGTGCTGGTATTTTTGCAAGGTCTGTTCTGGGGTAGTGGCACGGTGTCCACCATCGTGGGTGAAGTGCTTGCGGCGCGATTCTAGCTTGAGCGGTTCAAACCCCTGCCGTTGCATAATTTCTCGGTCGCCACAGGTCGGACATTGCGGCCGCTTAATCAAGATATGGCTTTTCAAGTCCAGAATTGTCTGGTTGAAGGTGATAACCTTGCCGTCCAGGGTGGGGAAGCGTGCCGTTCCCGGGGCAGTGGCATTGACGTGTTGCTTGACAATCCACTTGGCAATCTCAGTCGCGGCAAACTGTAACCCCGTTTGCAGGGTCGAAGGCAGCGTCGCCCGTGCTGTGGGCAAGCAGCCTAATACACTGCCGTTTTGACCATTGCGCTCTTGCTGGGCTTGTTTTTGCCGCAATACCGACGACTCAACTTCGCGGTTGCCCCCCAGCCGATGGGCAAGACAGCCCCAACACCCCGTCTCTCCTGGAACAAACACTGGACCCAACCAGAGGACACTGCCCACCGGCTTGACGAGCAGCCAAGTTTGTTGGCGCTCCAGAGCCTGCTTGTTGATGGTGGCTAGTTCCGGCTGCAAATAGTCATCGGTCAAAACGATGTTGAGCGCCGCTGAGGAATCCGCGTCTGCGGGGTTTTGCACCGGAATGCCCATGTCCCGCAGGGCTGTTGCGAGGGCAGCAACCGTGACTTCACTGATGTTATCGCCCACCGTTGTCAGCGTGACCGGCTGCTGTAGCCCCTGGGCCGCCACAGGGGGTGCAATCCCTAACTCGCTCCAAAATGCCGCCACTTCCGGGGATAGACCCGGCGCCACCTCGGTGAGGTAGCCTTTCTCTGCGAGGCGATCGAGCACATAGTCAATGTGTTCCGCCGGGACTGCCCCATCAAATTTTTCGACAATCTGCTCCCGGGTGTGTTGCCCATTCAGCAGAGGCACGATTTGGCAGTAGAGTTGCCCGCTGAGGGCGTAGTTGCTCTGTTCAGCAAGGAGGTAGACTTGGTTTGGCTCGATCGCCTCGACATGAAAGTGCGGCTTAATTTGGAGCAGTGTGGTGGATTGCATAGAGCGAACAGTCAGTCATTAAGTGGACGATAACAAGACAGGCTAGGGATTAGGACCAGATGCGGCCCCGGCGGAAGGGTTTAGGGTGTCTCTTTGACTTCTTGGCTTGCTTCTTGGCGTAGTCGCACCAGTAGGAATAATCTTGCAGCCCGGTCTGGGAATCAGGAACGTAAGACTTTTTCTGTTCTGGGGGGGAGGAGACTTCCGAGGGTGTTACTTCTGTAGTCTCCTTAGCCACCGTTTCCTTGTTCTCATTAGCCATAGTTTCCTTAGTTTCGTTGGGTGTTTGGGGTGTTTGGAGAGTTTGCGGTTGCTGGGGAGCCAAAACCCCCTCTAGCTTGAGGTAGTCGATCCGGTGTGCCCCATCTCTCGACCCACCAGCAGTGGTCAGGGTCAGGGTATGTTGCCCAGCGCTGAGGGCTGGCAAGGGAATCTGGGTTTGGGTTGGCTTGCCTGACCCGACCCCGACGAGTTCGGTCACTGGGTCACCATCAACCCAGAGGGTGTCAACCTGAGAGCCAAAAAAGTTGTAAAAGAGCGTAAGTTCGCCTGTGCTGTAGCTTTGGGCAAGGGTGAATTGGATATTCAGTTTGTCGGTGGAAAAAAGCTGCTTTCCTTTGCTCTGCGGTTTGGTCTTGCGACCGGGAACTACGAGCAACGATGGCATCTGGGGCTGGTTAATCGGGTCTCGATCTGACCCAACAACGTAGGTAAATTCCTCTTGCCAGCCGCCTACCTGCGAAAACTCCTGACCTCCTTTACCAGCTTGACCAATTTGCCATAGGGTTTCAGTTTGCTGAGGCATCGTGATTAGGGGCTTATCAGTGGCTCGTTAATAAAATCGTCCCATGCCCCCAAAGCCACCCCAGCCCTGGCTGGCTGCACTCTGGCTGGCACTAGAGTGCATCACTTGGTTGAAACTGCGGTTGGCATAGGCTGAAGGATCGTTATAGTTAGCGCCATGGAGCAGATCCATCCGAATATGGATCAAATCCTCGGTAAGACCATCTTCCACATCCACGCACAGCGCAGGCTGGATGAAATGAGGCCGTTTGACGGGGGGAGACAATACAGGAAGTCGCATGGTTCAGGATTCTCCGTATGGATAGGGTGAACAAATCTAGATGTCTTGGCGAGAGTGCATTTTGTTGTGCCACTCTCACCCCAATTGTATTCCCCTTTAATACGGTGAAGACCAAGAACGAACTTCGCCCAACGTGACCGGAATCAGATCGCTGACATCAATGGTGAAGCGGAAAACCTTCTTGGCACGGCGGCTGTTTTCAGGGTCGAAGAACTTCAACTTCACATCCCAGCAGTCGCTATCCATGCGACAGAAGGGACTTTTCTCAACAGTAATGCTGTCGAGTTCCATGCCGACGGCAACCGCTTCGCTGAAGGTTTGGGCGGCTTGGAAGGCGTTGGTGACGGAGAAGTTGAGGGCGCGGTCTTGGGAGGTGGTTCCTAAGTTGCGGAGGTCGTAGTAGATGCGGTTGAGGAAGCCATCTAAGGTGTTGCGGATGCGGTCTTCATCAGCAGTGCCGTCTTCAGCTTGAACCGCTGCCATCGCCGCTCTCACCAAGCTGTTGACTTTCCAACCGTAGATGCCGCGGGTGCTTTGGGGTTCAATTACCGGGATAACTTGACCGGAGAAGAGCTTGACTTTGCGCCCGGTCAAGATGCCCGGTATGCTGACGCGCTCAACGTATTCGGCATCGTTTTCGGGTTGGATTTGACCGGATAGCAGTTCGTGGAGAGCGCGGTAGGACTCGGCGCCGAAGGGACCGGTGGGGTCGATCGCATAGACCGGAGTCAGTTCAATGTTCAGCGTCCAAATGAGCGATCGCGCCTCAGAAATATTGTTGTCCAGGTAGTCCACCATCTGCCGCGCGTCGTAGGGGTTCGCTGGCACCATCACCCCTCCCCCTATGTCAAACGGTGGCATCAGTTGCTTGAACGAGTCCCGGCGGGCTTCGGTTCCGAAGTCGTAGCCGAGGGTTCCTAGGGCATAAACAATCTGACCGAGATCCGGAAGTTCGCTGGGGGCTTGGCTGGCGGTGACGGAGTTAGCAGTTATGTTGGGCATCATTGGTGGTTGTTGGGTTACAGATGTAGGAAACGATTGCATCAAGTTGTGCAAGTTAGGGGTGTTGCTAGGGACAGCCTCAGCCGCTCCTGGCTTGGCGGCAGCAGCAACCAAGCTAGGAGCCGGTTGCCCTTGATTAGCCATCGCTTCACTGGCGTTAGTTAAGCCGCCATCACAACCGCAGCCTGCGGCTTCTACTCCTGATGCACCCACCGATGCGAAATTCTCAGCCATATTTCCTCCTTTTAATAACGTTATGGCTCCAGAGATGTTCAGTCTGCCCGCCAGACACCGACGGGTTTCTTCTGGCAAGTCAGGGTCGCAGGGTAAGGCACTCTGCAACAACACTTGACGAATTTTTTGGGGGTCGGGGGTTTCTCCCTGCTCCCGCTGAAGACTCAGCAGCACGGCTGCTACACCTGAGACAATCGGAGTGGCGAAGCTCGTACCGCTAAGGCGATCGGTGCCACCGCCCGGTTTAGCTCCCAGGATGTCCTTGCCTGGGGCAAGGATGCCCTGGTCTTTGTAGGCTTCGCCCCAGTTGCTAAAGTCCAGGGGTTTGCCATTAGCATCCATCGCCCCGACCGCTAGCACAGAGGGCAAGGCAGCGGGTACGTGCAAGCAATCGCAACTATTGTTGCCAGCCGCAGCGACGAGCAAGACGTTGTTCTCTCGGCACAGACGAACGGCATTCTGTAGCCAGCCATCGGCCTCGCCATAGTCGGTTAGTTGACCCCCACTGAGGTTGATCACGTGGGCGCCGGCATTGACTGCTTGCTCGATCCCCCTAGCCAAATCTAGTTGGGAAGTCTTGAGGCGATCGTCGGCGAAGACTGGCACAATTATTCCCTTGCATTGGGGAGCTATCCCCTCCACCGGACTGCCCGGTTGCCCAAAGATAATGCTGGCAACGTGGGTTCCGTGGGTGGACATACTGCCACCGATCTGGGCATCCGCTTTAACCAAGGTGGGCAGATACGTCAAGTCTGCGCCTTGAAAGCAAGGATGATTTTGGTCAACAGGACCATCCAAAACGGCAATACAAATACTACTATCTCCCTGGGAGAGCGTACTTAATGTATCTAGCATTTAAACGTATTTATTCCAAACAGTAATCAGCATAGAGTAGTTTTTTTACACCTATTGATAGCTGCGTTTTCACCTTCAATATGAGGTATGACAAGCAGGCTGCTTGAAGTTTAGTCTTTGAAAAAAGGCGATCGGGGTAGTTTTTAAACCCTAAGAATTACTCGTTGTAGTGCTGCACAATCTTAATGCTTGCCAGATGAGCGAACTGATGATGACCGGGGATCGCCGATCTGGCAAGCTGCTGGTTGTGTAGCGCTATACTAAAATCTTGAAAGTAATAAAAACATACTGAGCAGAGTTTATGCAAGTGTTTCTACACATTTCTTATTATTTGGATAAAGTTTGTACTGGTATCGTGCCTTCATCCTGTTAAGCTGAGCTGTTATTTATTTGGTATTACAGGTTGGTCTGCATAAACAAAAACCATGTATATAAGGCAAAGGCATAGCGTTACAGACCTGAAGATTCACTTGGTCTGCGTAACAAAATATTTATGCAAGTGGTGCTACACATTTTCTTTATTATTTATTTAGATAAAATTTTTCCTGTTTCGTGCCTTCATCCTGTTAAACTTAGTTAGTATTTATTTGGTATTACAGGTTGGTCTGCATAAACGAAAACCATGTATAGAAGGGAAAGGCATAGCGTTACAGACTTGAGGATTCACTTGGTCTGCGTAACAAAATATCGAAAGCCCGTATTCACGGACGATGGGCTGGATTTGGTCGAAAAATCTTTCCGAGAAGTAGCTCGACAGATGAATTTTCAGATATTAGAATTCAACGGCGAATGCGATCGCGTTCACGCACTGATTGAATACCCGCCCAAGCTGTCTGTTTCACAAATAGTAAACGCACTCAAATGCGTATCTAGTCGCCGTTACGGACAAGCTGGATACAAGAAGCCCCACCCAGAATCTTTGTGGAGTCCCAGTTACTTTACCGTTTCTGTGGGAGGCGCACCAATTGAAGTTTTGAAGCAGTACATCAAAGACGAAAATCGCCTTAGAAGGGCGAGGCTTGAATCCCGTTAATTTCCATCATTGCAAACCAGATAAAGTTTGAAGCCAAAAAACCAATCTACAGAAGTCTTTCCTCTGGCTGCAATCCGTTTGAAGAGTTTGTGCTGTTGAATGCGGGGGTTGTGGCAAAAACACACCTGCCTGCGATCGCCTATTTTTAGGAGACAAAGAGGCAAGAAAACACGCCCTAGTTCTTCCCCGATCTCGAACTCATTTTTTGTTTAAGTTCCGTTAATTCAGTTAGAGAACTGTGAAGAAAGCGATCGCCCATAATTTTATGGGTGCTTTTTGCTGATTGGCCAGGCGGCGGTGGGTATTGTTCTTTAGGCTCTACTCATTTGAAAAAATGCTAAAAAACATCCCATTTTTCCCAGGAATACCATTCTACGGAAAAATCAAGAATTCTCTGAAATATCAGGTTGTGCTCCAGCAGGGCGAAGAAGATTGCGGTGCAGCTTGTCTGGCTTCGATCGCTAAATTTTACGGTCAGAATTTTACAATTAGCCGCTTGCGAGAATTGGTCGGTACGGGCCAGCAAGGGACGACTTTGCTGGGCTTGAAACAAGGTGCTGAGGCGATCGGCTTCAATGCTCGATCGGTGCGAGCAGCCGCTGCAATTTTAGACAAGCTCGATGATGCCCCTCTACCGATGATTATTCACTGGAACGGTTATCACTGGGTTGTTTTGTACGGCAAACAGGGCAACAAATATGCGATCGGCGATCCGGCTGTCGGTATGCGCTATGTTTCTAAAGCAGAATTAGCAGCAGCTTGGACTGATTGGCTGTGCTTGCTAGTAGAACCCGATCCGCAACGGTTTTTTGTGGCAGCAGAGGGTCAACCGCCAGCCAATTCCTTACAAAAATGGATGCGCCGGATTGGGATTTACCGCCAGATTTTAATGGAAGCATTTTTGCTGAATGCAGTGTTGGGTTTGCTGTCGATTTCTTCGCCTTTTCTAGTTCAACTGCTCACCGACGACATCCTGGTGCGGGGCGACAGACAACTCCTGGCGAGTGTGGCGATCGCAGTTATAGTTATGAACCTGTTTAGCAGCAGTTTAGGATTGGTACAGTCCAACTTGATCGCTCAGTTCTCCCAGCGTTTAGAGTTGGGATTAGTGATGGAATTCGCGCGCAAATTCCTGCGATTGCCTTTGAGTTTTTACGAAACCAGACGCAGCGGCGAAATTGTCAGTAGATTACAAGATATCCAAGAAATAAATAAATTAGTTTCTCAAGTCGCTATCAGCTTGCCCAGTCAATTTTTTATAGCTATAGTTTCTTTTATTTTTATGCTGTTTTACAGCAAGGAATTGACGCTGGCAGCTACAGTGATTGCTGTGTTAATGACTGCCTCTACAGTGGTGTTTCTGCCAGTTTTGCAGCACAAAACGCGCAGTTTATTTGTGCTGGAAGCAGAAACTCAAGGCGTTTTAGTAGAAACTTTTAAAGGCGCGCTGACTGTCAAAACTACTAGCAGTACCCAGGAACTTTGGGAAGAATTTCAAAGCCGCTTCGGCCGCTTAGCAAATCTCACTTTCCGCACTACGCAAATCGGCATTCTCAACAATATATTTTCCGGTTTTATTGCCTCGGCGGGCAGCATTACTCTGCTGTGGTTGGGCAGCGGTTTGGTGATTGACAAGGTATTGAGTATCGGTCAGTTGCTAGCGTTTATTAGCATGAATCAAAACGTTACTACTTGGGTGACTTCCTTAGTCGGATTTTCGGATGAAATGACTCGCGTCCAGACAGCAACTCAACGGCTTTCTGAAGTCATCGACGCTGAACCGGAAACTAAAAACGATAGTAATAAACCTTTTGTAACCATTCAGGATCGCGACGGTATTGTTTGCAAGGGTGTTAGTTTTCACTACCCCGGCAGACTTGACTTGCTGGAAAATTTTTCCGTCACGTTTCCCGGCGGTCAAGCAATTGCTTTGATCGGCTATTCCGGCTGCGGAAAAAGTACGCTAGCTAAAGTAATTGCTGGTCTGTATCCGCTGCAATCGGGTAATATTAGAATTGGCGGTTACAACTTGCAGGATTTGTCTCTCGACAGTCTGAGACAGCAGGTGGTATTGGTTCCTCAAGAAGCGCATTTTTGGAGCCGTTCGATTCTCGAAAATTTTCGTTTGGGCAGTCCAGATATCAGCTTTGAACAGATTGTGAAAGCGTGTAAAATTGCGGGTGCGGATGAATTTATCAGCCAATTGCCTGATAAATATCAAACAGTTTTAGGGGAGTTTGGAGCGAATATTTCTGGCGGACAAAGACAGAGATTGGCGATCGCCCGCGCCATTCTCAACAACCCGCCCGTATTGATTTTAGACGAATCTACCGCAGGGCTTGACCCCGCAAGCGAAGCGGAAGTTTTAGAACAATTGTTGATGTACCGGCAGGGGAAAACGACGATTTTTATCAGTCACAGACCGCGAGTGATCGATCGCGCCGATTGGATTATCATGTTAGAGCGCGGCAGGTTGAAAGTGCAAGGATCGGCTGCAAAATTGCGATCGATTCCAGGAGACCATTTAGAGTTTTTGCATCCTTAAACAGATTGGTAAATTTGTACGGTGCGTTATTCTAGAACCTACCTTACAAATTTACTAAAAATTGTTTTGATAGCATTTAAGGGCATTTTTAACATTAATCTAGCGGTTTAATGTAGCGATCGCCTTTTATCGTTCCTCCTCAATTTCCAATTCTACTGCTTCTAACTCAGCTTCCAACTGCTCAACAGTTGGCAAACTTCCCTGTAACTGTTCCGGCAAAGCCTCCCGCAATTGATAAGTCGAAACGCCGATCGGTTTATTCATATCCCGCAAAGCATATTCGACAATCTTCTGCTTTTTATTTTTACATAAAATCATCCCAATAGTCGGCATATCATCCCGATGTTTCAGCAAATCATCTACCGCCGAAACGTAAAAACTCATTTTCCCAGAAAACTCCGGCTTAAACGCTTCCACCTTCAAATCAATTACCACAAAACACCGCAAACGTAAATGATAAAACAATAAATCAATATAAAAATCTTCCCCTTCAACCTCCAGATGATACTGACCGAAAGCATCCAGGATACAAGCCCCCGGATTCATCCGTCCAGAAATAAAAAACCTGTATCCGATAAAGGAGCCCCCGAATTGATCCGTGGGGTCAATGCTTCAATTCTTTAATCTAAAATCTCAAATCTAAAATCGCGCAATCGATTGACCGAAAGCATCCAGGATACAAGCCCCCGGATTCATCCGTCCAGAAATAAAAAACCTGTATCCGATAAAGGAGCCCCCGAATTGATCCGTGGGGTCAATGCTTCAATTCTTTAATCTAAAATCTCAAATCTCAAATCTCAAATCGATTGACTGCCCACAAAAGCAAACCCCACCCCCAACTCTAGCAAAAAATCGCGGATGCGATCGATTAAGGCTTTCTCTAATTCTCTCTCTTGTGCTTCTTTGTCTAAACTGATAAAATCAAAATTATAAGGATCTTTCAACAACTGTTGAGCTAATTCAGATTGCGCGTCTGGAAGAGTGCGAGAGAAGTTCGTATCAGCTTTCCCTTGTCGCCGATCCAGCCCGCTTTCTATTTGATGAACTAATACATTTCGACTCCATCCTTCCTCGATAGTTTGGCGAATATACCACTCACGCTCTACGGACTCTTTCACAGCATCCAGAATGCGGAGATTATGCCCCCAAGGAATTTGTGCAACAACCTGTTGCACAAATTGTTCATCCGGGTAAGTTTCCGCAAAACTTCTCATATACTTGAGATTGCGAGGTGAAAAACCCTTCATATCAGGAAAAGCTTTTTGCAAGTCAGCAGCTATATTGTCTATAACTTTTGCTCCCCATCCTCGCTGCTGTTGTCGGTTTAAAATATCCCGTCCAATTTGCCAGTAAAGCAACACTAATTCGCGGTTAACAGAAATTACAGCCCGCATTTGAGCTTGCAAAATACGTGTCTTAAGTTCCCGCATAAAATCATGATAATCTTCTGGAATTGATAAGTTATTCGCCATAAACTCATTCCCGCATATTTTCCAGAACGATCGCCTCTATTTCATCTCACATTTTGCACCATTCTCAAGAACAGGCAAGATGCCTGTTCCACAAAGAGTGATTTTTCTTGTGGGGTGGGCATCCTGCCCGCCCGGTTTTTGTTTGCTATTTTCTACTCGTTAATGTACCCTGCAAACTAGGGCGATCGCCTCTTGATTTTCTAGCACCAAACCGTACTCCAAACCTTCAACAACTGCCTGACAAGAAGCATCCAAAATATTACCAGAAACCCCGACAGTTGTCCAGCGGTCTTGACCGTTACTAAACTCAACCAAGACGCGAGTTTTAGCAGAAGTTCCCGCACCCCCGTCGAGAATCCGCACCTTGTAATCTGTCAGGTAAAAATGCGCGATCGCCGGATAAAAATTCACCAAAGCTTTCCGCAAAGCCGCATCCAAAGCCGAAACCGGGCCGTTTCCTTCCGCAGCTTCCAAAATATTTGTCCCGTTTACTGACAATTTCACCGTTGCCAAAGCCATACAATCTTCGCCAACCTTATCGCAGTGGACTTGAAATCCCTTAATTTCAAACCACGGCGGCCGTTGTTCCAAGGCTTCCCGCATTAACAATTCAAAAGACGCCTCAGCACCCTCAAATTGATATCCCTGGCTTTCCAAATCTTTCAATTTTTCCAGAATTTGGCGGCAAGCAGGATTTTTGCGATCGAGTTCAATGCCAAAAGTCCGAGCCTTCGCCAAAACATTGCTCAAACCAGCTTGATCGGAAATCACAATGCGGCGACAGTTGCCAATTTTTTCTGGTTCCAAGTGTTCGTAAGTCAGCGGATTTTTCTCAACCGCCGATACGTGAATTCCGCCCTTGTGAGCAAAAGCCGAAAGACCGACAAAAGGAGCATGGTCATCGGGAGCAAGATTGACAATTTCGCTGACCGATCGACTTACTTGAGTTAATCTAACTAATTGCTCGTCTTGAATGCAATCATAACCCAACTTGAGCTGAAAATTAGGAATCAACGAACATAAATTAGCATTGCCGCAGCGTTCGCCGTAACCGTTAATAGTTCCCTGTACCATCGTCACTCCTTCCCGCACAGCAGCCAAAGCATTAGCAACCGCAACTCCGGAGTCGTTGTGAGTGTGAACTCCTAACTGTAAAGATTTTTCGCGATTGCTTCCTAAAGCTTCTAGAACCTCGCGAACAACCTGACTAACTTCGTGAGGCAAAGTACCGCCGTTAGTATCGCAAAGCACCAGCCATTCTGCACCGGCATCCGCCGCCGCTTCTAAAGTTTTAATAGCATAATCTCGATTCTGCTTGTAGCCGTCAAACCAGTGTTCGGCATCGTAAATAACGCGCCTTCCCTGACTCCGCAAATATTCAATTGTATCTCGAATCATCGCCAGATTTTCTTCTAGCGTCGTCTTCAAACTTTCAATAACGTGCAAATCCCACGACTTGCCAAACAGCGTCACCCAGCGAGTACCGGCGGATAAAATAGCCTGCAACATTTCATCATTTGCTGCCGTTGTTCCCGGCCGCCTTGTCGAACAAAAAGCGACAACTTCGGCTTGAGTTAGGGGCTGTTCTTTGAGCCGCCAAAAAAATTGTACGTCTTTAGGATTTGCCCCCGGCCAGCCTCCTTCAATAAAGGGAATTCCTAAACAGTCTAATTGCCGAGCAATTCGCAGTTTATCTTCTAGAGATAAGCAGAGTCCTTCGCACTGAGCACCGTCTCGCAGCGTGGTATCGTAGATCCAGAGCCGATTTGTCATGGGAAATTGCGATCGAGAAATTGGTAATATATCACTTACTATATTAGATGGATTTATTTGTAATTAATGCGATAATATATATGAAAATTAACATAAATCTAACCGGGGTAAATTACTGTGGTCAAGGTACAAGCGCAAGGAAAAACATTTGAGTGCGATCGCGAAGCCAATCTCCGTGAAGTTTTGCTCAAAAACGGCATCGATCTTTACAACGGCAACGCCAAAGTCATCAACTGCCACGGCCTCGGCACTTGCGGCACCTGCGCCGTCAACGTCGAGGGCGAAGTTTCCGAGTCCCAGTGGCGCGAAAAAGCCCGACTTTCGGTTCCTCCCCATTCTCCCGCCTCCAACCGCCGCTTGTCATGCCAAACCAAGGTTTTAGGCGATATTAAGGTGACAAAATATGACGGTTTCTGGGGCCAGGGCTCTGAAACTGTCTGGAAACCCCAAGGATAGATTTTTTGTTAAGGAAGGCAGATAGGACGATCGCCTTCCAAGATAATATGTAAGACTTGCGCAAGAATTCTAACTGTAAGGTGCACACGGGGCACCTTACGATAAAGAAAGCCGAGAGGTCAAAAAAGCCAGAAAGTCCATAGAAAAGTTAATGAATTCATCTAAAGATATTCTGATTATTGGCGGCGGAATAATCGGTCTTTCGCTAGCAGTTGAACTTAAATTGCGAGGGGCATCTGTCGCTGTTCTCACAGCCGATTCTAAACAACCGACTGCCCGGGCTGCCGCCGGAATGCTTGCCCCACAAGCCGAACGAATTCCCCCCAGTCCTATGCTGGATTTGTGCTTGCAAAGTCGCGCACTGTATCCCGCCTGGGTGGAACGGCTAGAAGATATTACCGGATTGAAAACGGGATATTGGCGATCGGGAATTCTCGCGCCCGTGTGTCAAAATGAGCCTCAAGAAAAGCCGCTTTTGTCAAACCTTAATTATCAATGGTTGGACAGAGATGCTGTTCACCAGCACCAGTTTGGATTGGGTCAAGAAGTAATGGGCGGTTGGTGGTATCCTGACGACGCTCAAGTTGACAATCGCGCTTTATTTCGGACGCTTCAAGTTGCAAGTAAAGAATTAAAAATTGATATTATTCAAGGCAGTGCCGAGGAAATTATTCGGCAGAAAAACCGAGTTTTTGGAGTGGAAACAACGGCAGGAAAATTAGAAGCTGACCGTTATGTTTTGGCTGCGGGTCCTTGGTCTGAGAAATTATTGGATATTCCTGTTTATCCAATAAAGGGGCAAATGCTGTCAGTATGCGTACCAGAAAATTGTGGAGGAATTCAGCCGCTGCAAACAGTTTTATTCGGGACTGGGATTTATATTGTGCCGCGTCAAGATGGCAGAATTATTATTGGCGCAACTAGCGAAAATGTGGATTTTACCCCTGGAAATACGCCTGCGGGAATGCAAAGTTTGTTAACAGGAGCGATTAAGTTATATCCCGAATTACAAAATTATCCGATTCTGGAGTTTTGGTGGGGATTTAGACCGGCTACTCCTGATGAGTGGCCGATTTTGGGTGCTAGTGTTTGGGCGAATTTGACGCTGGCTGCGGGGCATTATCGGAATGGCATTTTGTTGGCTCCGGTGACGGCTAAATTGTTGGCGGATTTGATTTGCAATCAGAAATCAGATCCGTTATTGGCTGCTTTTCATTATTCGAGGTTTCCTGCATCTTGGAAGTTTGAAAATGGTAAATAGTGAGATTTTTGGCTTTTTTAAAGACGAGGCAGAGCCGGGGAACGAGAAACGAAAGTCAACCAAAAGGATATTTTTTGCTATAATCTAATCAGCACAATAGGGTTTTGTAAGTTATGACTTTCAGTGATGTGGTCGAGACGATCAAGAATCTTTCTACTGACGAAAAGCAAGAGCTTCAACTGTTGTTGAAGCAATATCTCCGGGAAGAACGTCGCGAAGAAATGTATCAAAACTTTAAGTCAGCGCAGATTGAACAACAAAAAGGTGAACTGAAATTTTTCGCTAACATCAATGAACTCAGACTAATGATAGAGGAATAATCGTGGAAGTCAGTTTCAGTTCTTCATTCAAGCGTGCTTTCAAAAAGCGGATCAAAGGCGATGCTGATTTGGAGGCTAGGTTTTGGCAAAAGCTGGAACAGTTCATCAGAGAGCCGTTTGAACCAAGCTTAAAAACTCATAAATTGTCCGGTAGGCTTAAGGAGTTTTGGAGCTTTAGCGTAGATTACGACGAAAGGGTACTTTTCTACTTTACAGAAGACGGAAAAGCCGTGTTTGTAGATTTGGGAAGTCATGATGAAGTATATTAATCGACAGAACAGTTGCTACAGTAATCTGTATCTGTAGGGTGCGCAGTGGGCACCTTACCGCTGTAAGTAGCGCGCCAAACCATTTTTTGGTAAGTCCTGATTAGTTCGCATCCTGTTTTTTGGGTTGGTTCAATTCTCTGCATTTAGCGGCAGCCAAATCGTAAGCATTTTGGTAATCGCTACCGCCTAACATCAAATCGCCGTAATATTCATAAGGTTGATTGCCATAAACTGGCAGCGGGTCGTCTTCTGGATAATCTTCTTTTGATTCTTCTAGGATTGCTTTGAGTTTCTTGACGCTGAAGCGCTGTACAGGGAAGTAATGAATGTCTTGAGCGATTAAACCGAGATGGGGAAAGGTTGGGTCAACAATTCGCTCGTCGAGTTCAATCCAGCTATACTCAATGGGTTTATACGGAGCTCCCGGCACAGCTAAAAATCCTTGAACATAAATTGCCCCCTCGGTAGCTAATGCTGCTTTACAAGCGTTGTCAAAGCAGTTTTTACGGTTGCTTTTGATGCGCGCCGCTATTTCAATAGAAAGCGTCTCATCTAATAGTTCGGTCATAATCCCTTATAGTCGCGTGTGCGATTAGATTGTAGCAAGTTAGAGCTCCGAGCACAAAGAACGATCGCCAGCAAGTGCGATTATTTCTCAAATTCCCGTCTTCAGGAGTAGATACAGAATCAAGCAAAAAGTTGTGGATGTTGTGTCAGCTTTGGTTTCCAGGGCGGGCTGTTTGTCGATCGCCCATATAGCCCGCCAATAAAAAGTTTTTGGGAGTAGCCCAACTTTTGAACCTGCGATCGAGTTGGGCGTAGAGCTTGGAAGGGTAAAGTGTGCCACAGACGATACAAGCAACAATACTGGCTTACATAACCGAACGCCGATCGTGCAACCAACCAATCATATTAATGCCTTCCGGTGCAGCGATTTGTTCGGCTGCTGGCAGGCTTCACAGTTTTTTCTGCAAACAAACCAGAGTTGTGATAACCTCATAAATGTGCAAAAATCGGTTCCAACGAAAAAAAACCGTTGGAAGAAACGGCGAAAGTCCGGCGTAGATCCGGCGCTGTCCCGCAAATGTGATGAGATTATACAGTCTCTTAGTCAGAATGCCCGCCGATCATCGCAAACCTGTTCTTTTTCGTCTACGAGGCATAGATGATGGTTAATTGAGCATTCTCAAAATTAATGTATTATGGCGATCGGTCTATTGACTTAGAAAGATATTGATTTGATTTCACTTATTCCTGATAGATTTTTAGTCAATTAATAGTTTATTCATGACTATGAATACTAGGCTATCGTCCACCAATTGCTAAGCTAATCAGCATTTAAGTTGCACATCAACAAATAATTAAACCATGAGTATGCCATTGCCCCGACGCCGCCCCAAATATGCAATTTAAATGTGCAAGATCTGAATTATTTCACTGTAGTTTGGCCCTACTTTTTGCAAAAAATAATACCCTGTAATGGTCTCAACTCAGTCTCAGTATATTTTCGCTGTCAATACGGTTCCGCATCACTTGCAATTCCTAACTGAATTATCGCTAACAGATTATCTGTAACGACCGTCAAGAGAGGCATCCGCTATCTCAAATTTCCTTCAAATCATTGCGACCTACAATCCCACCGAAGAAATTATTATTCTGCTAACAGGTGGCGGTCAAATAGAAATCGATTTCCTGCAACGATTAGCAATTACTCCTGTCGTTTGTTACGATCGAGTACGTCAACGCTGGAATGAATTTTAGCTTTGCGAGACAACCCAAAGGAGGAGCTAATGAACTCAATGTTATCCGCAGGTTTGTAAAGCATAGGCGGAATTTTAACCGCAATTCACCCAATTACCTGTAACTAAACAATGCCCAATATAGCCACTCTATCCTGATGCTAAGCTAAGCACTTATCCACACACCATAGATATACTGAATGAAAAACGCGATCAAAAAGTCAGATTTTGTACTAGCTCCTTATATGAAGAGCAACAATTTGAAAGCTACTTACCAAATACTCAATACAGTCATTCCTTATACATTTTTATGGTTTTTAGCATTTAAAGCGGCTGCCATTTCTGTATTCCTTCTTCCGCCGATAATGGTGTTGATGACACTTTTTTCAGGACGTTGTTTCTCTTTGATGCACGATTGCGGGCACTATTCTCTTTTTAGTTCCAAAAAAGTCAATCGCATTATGGGTTTTCTGCTAGGTATCATCAATGCGATTCCTCAGTACCCCTGGTCGAGGGGACACGCTTATCACCACAAACATAATGGTAATTGGGATATGTACCGAGGCCCTTCGGCGTTGATATCCACCGAAAAATTTGCGGCGCTAAGTCCATTTAGTCAAAAGATGTATCAGTTGCTCAGACACCCATTGATGCTGTTTCCCGGTGGTTTTTTCTATCTAATTATTAAGCCAAGACTCGCGCTTATCTTGGGAATTACGGGTTTTATCCGACATATCTTTGCTTGTCTCAATCAAGATTTTGGCATGGGTTTATCTGCAATCATTGCTTCTTATAAATCCAAACATTGGTATACGACGGCTGAGTTTTGGGATTTATTGTTGAACAATATTTGTGTTGTGGGTAGCTGGATTTATCTGAGCAACTTACTTGGGTTTGGCTTTTTCTGGAGTGTTTACTCAATTGTCATGACCTGTTCAGCAGCGATATTTATCTGTATTTTCTTTGTTCAGCATAATTTTGACGGTTCCTACGCTCATAAAGCCGAGGGTTGGGACTATCTTCTTGGGGCAATTGAAGGCAGTAGTTACCTAAAATTACCAACTATTCTCAATTGGTTTTCGGCTGATATTGCTTACCACAATATTCATCATCTCTCTGAGCGCATACCTAACTATAATCTTCTGGCTTGTCACAATGCTAATATTCACTTGCTGGCTAATTCAAAATTACTGACTATTCGCGATATTCCTGACTGCTTCCAATTCATTCTTTGGGATGCTGCTTCAGATAGTCTGCAATCGATTAAATTGTTTCAACAACAACAAGAAATCGCCTTCACTAAGGTAGCTAATTAAAATCGAGGGGGCAATAAATTGGGTTGCTTCTTGCTCCCCAAAATCCTATGATATCGTTTCCGGTTGCACCGGAATTATATAGAGGACACGGCTTGGCCTAAGTCCCTACCCGGATTAATTGTAGGGACTTAGGCCAAGCCGTGTCCTGGCGGTGGGTAATATTAATTCCGATGCTACCGGATTTGGTATAACTCAAAGTATCGGTCACTGGTCAATGCAGCAATTCCTCTAATTTTTGCTGGTTCCACAAATACTGATAAAGCCCTGTTTGCCCTACCAATTCAGCGTGAGTGCCGCTCTGAACTATTTCTCCTCTCTCCATCACAAAAATGCGATCGGCAGTGGCCGCCGCTGACATTTGATGCGAGATAAAAATTACTGTTTTGCGATCGGTTCCCGTTGCCAAGTTTTGCAAAATATCGGTAGCAGTTTGATTGTCAACGCTGGAAAGAGCGTCATCCAAAATTAACACCGGGGCGTCAACTAACAAAGCGCGAGCAAGTGCCGTCCGCTGCCGCTGTCCGCCGGATAAAGTAATGCCGCGCTCGCCGACAACTGTTTTGTACTGCTGCGGAAAATTGAGGATTTCGGGGTGAATTTGCGCTTGTTTTGCCGCCGCTTCAATCTCCGGCTGTTCCGCTAAAGGGTTTCCGTAGCGGATGTTATTCTTGATGGTAGTGCCGAACAGAAAACTTTCTTGCGGAACGTAGGCGATCGCCCCGCGCAATTCGGTCAATTTTACCTTGGTAATATCCTGTCCGTCTACAAATAACTGACCCGGATCGATATCGAGCAAGCGTGGCAGCGCATTAGCTAAAGTTGATTTGCCCGAGCCGATCGCGCCAACAATTGCGACAGTTTCTCCCGGTTGTATGGTAAAATCAACATCTTTTAGCGCGGGTATCTTAGCACCGGGATAAGTATAATTTAGATGGCGAGCCGCAATTTCGCCTTTGACTGGAGTCGGCAGTTCAACTGCATCGGCAGCATCCTTAATTTGCGGTTCCACAGTCAGAATTGATTCGATGCGATCGACACTCACTTCTCCCCGCTGGTAAGCAGTAATCGTGAAACCCAACAGCGCCGTCGGAAACACCAAACGCTCGACATAAATCAGCAACGCCACAAAATCGCCAATGCTAATTTGGCCATTAGCAATTGCCCCGCCACCAGCAGAAAGCAGCACCAACAAACTGATGCTTGCCAAACCGCCCAGCAGCGGAAAAAGAAAGTTTCTAGTTTTTGCTAATTCCAAATTAGCTGATAGCAACTGCGCGTTGCAATCGCGAAAAGCTCGGCGTTCGTTTTCTTCTTGAGCGTAGATTTTAATTACGGAAATTCCGCTCATATCCTCCTGAATTAAATCGCTCATCGCCGACAGTTCTTCCTGTACACTTAACTGCTGGATACGCAGTTTGTCGCTAAATAACTGTACCAAAACCAGCATTAAAGGATAAACAGCGATCGCCAACAGCGTCAGCCGTACATTAATCCCCAGCATCACCGGCAAACTCAAAGCATAAGCAAAAGCTGTATTCGCCAAACTGAGCACCGCAAACCCCACCAAGCGCCGAATATTGTCCAAATCGGAAGTAGCGCGGTTAATTAAATCCCCTACCGTATTGGCGGCAAAATAAGACGGTTCTAATGTTAATAAATGATTAAATATTTGCTGTTTGAGGTCAAATTCGACTTGACGCCCCACGCCAAACAGCAAAATCCGCGATGCCATCCGAATCACCCACATAATTGAGGCGAGGAGCAGAATTAATGCCACGTAGTTGAAAACTTGGTCAAATTTAGTCGCAACTTGGAGAGTGTCAACTGCATTCCGAATTAGCAGGGGAATGTAAACGCCCACAGCATTGACAATTAACAGCGAAAAAACGCCCCAGAATGTTGGTTTCCAGTGCGGGCGCATATAAGAGCCGAGTTTTTGCAGTCGAGAATAACGAGCCATGTGTTAGCGGGTAATTTGAGATTAATTGAGGAAAGGAAGAAGGTATTAGTTAGAAGGTAGAAGCCAGAAAAAAAATAATACAAGCTCTATCCGAAGGTAGATGATCGAAGGCAGAAGTTAAGAAATTTTTGAATAAAAATTCTGCTTTGCGATGACGCGCCATAAAAGTTGGGTTTGGGGCCGAACCAAAATTCGATCGATTATGTCACAAACCACATTATATCTGTGGGCACACGAGATCTGTGGATACACGAGATCTCTGAGGACACGGCAGTGCCGTGTCCCTACCTACCCGCTGTGGGGACACGGCAGTGCCGTGTCCTTAGCTACTGGCAACGATCGCCCAAATCTCCAATCCGCCCTCGCAATCCCCCCCAGCATTGGGGCGCGCTACAATCAAAAATTGATCGACTTAGCACTCAGACTCAGAGAGTGCTAAATTTGCTAATGTAAGCGACAGGAGACAAACATGACCAAAATAGTTGCATTTAGCGACAAATCTCGGCGGGCACTAGAACGCGGCGTCAATCAACTCGCCGATGCTGTCCGCATCACCTTGGGCCCGAAAGGTCGGAATGTCCTATTGGAAAAGAAATACGGCGCTCCCCAAATCGTTAACGACGGTATCACCGTTGCTAGGGAGATCGAACTTGAAGATCCCCTGGAAAATGCCGGCGCTCGCTTAATTCAAGAAGTCGCCTCCAAAACTAAAGATATCGCAGGCGACGGCACTACAACCGCAACGGTTATAGCTCAATCCCTGATTCGCGAAGGTTTGAAGAATGTCGCTGCTGGCGCGAACCCAGTCGCGCTGCGCCGAGGGATTGAAAAAACGATCGCCCATTTGGTACTGGAAATCGCAAAATTGGCGAAACCCGTCGAAGGGGCTGCAATTGCTCAGGTCGCCACTGTCTCCGCCGGTAACGACGAAGAAGTCGGCGCCATGATTGCCCAAGCAATGGAAAAAGTCACGAAAGACGGCGTAATTACTGTTGAAGAGTCGAAATCTCTGACAACAGAATTGGAAGTGGTCGAAGGGATGCAGTACGATCGCGGATATCTTTCTCCGTATTTCGTCACTAACGGCGATCGCATGGAAGTTGAGTACGAAAACGCTCGCATCCTGATTACCGACAAAAAAATTAGCTCGATTCAAGAACTAATTCCAGTTCTCGAAAAAATCGCCCGCACCGGTCAACCGCTGCTAATTATCGCCGAAGATATTGAAGGCGAAGCTTTGGCAACTCTGGTAGTCAACAAAGCCCGCGGCGTATTGAACATCGCAGCAACGAAATCTCCTGGTTTTGGCGAGCGACGCAAAGCTATGCTTCAAGATATCGCCGTGCTCACCGGCGGTCAACTGATTTCGGAAGAAGTCGGACTCAGCATCGATACCGCAACCCTAGAAATGCTCGGTACCGCCCGCAAAATTACGATCGACAAAGAAAACACGATCATTGTTTCTGGCGAGGAACACAAAGCTGACGTGCTAAAACGGATCGACCAAATCCGCAAGCAGCTAGAAGCGACGGATTCCGACTACGACAAGGAAAAGCTAACCGAACGCATCGCCAAACTCGCCGGCGGTATCGCTGTAATTAAAGTCGGCGCAGCTACCGAAACCGAGCTCAAAGACCGTAAACTGCGTATTGAAGACGCTCTGAACGCTACTAAAGCTGCTGTGGAAGAAGGTATCGTTGCCGGAGGCGGCACGACGCTACTTCACCTGATTACAAAAATAGATGCGATCAGAAATACTTTAGACAGCGAAGAACAAGTAGGTGCTGACTTGGTTGCTAAAGCTTTGGAAGCTCCTTTGCGTCAAATTGCTGATAATGCCGGCGTTGAAGGTTCCATCGTCATCGAGCGAGTGCGGGCGAGCGAGTTCAACGTTGGCTACAACGCTCTCACCGACGTGTACGAAGATATGATTGCCGCTGGGATTATTGACCCCGCTAAGGTGGTGCGATCGGCTTTGCAAAATGCCGGTTCCATCGCTGGTATGGTTTTGACCACTGAAGCTGTGATTGTCGAAAAACCCGAGAAGAAAAAAGCCGGCGGCGACATGGGCGACATGGGTGGCATGGGCGGCATGGGCGGCATGGGCGGCATGGGCGGCATGGGCGGCATGGGCGGCATGGGCGGCATGGGCATGATGTAGTCTTCAGTCATTAGTCTGTAGTCTGTAGGGTGCGCCATAAGCACCATTGGTGTAAACAAGCGCGTTTTATGTAGTACCGTCTAGTGTTTGACGATTAGGGCAGCTTATCCCCCCGGCGCCCCCCTGATAGTCCGGGGGGACTTGAAGCTATCAAAGTCCCCCTTCTTAAGGGAGATGCAATGGGGATCGGGACTAAGCTAAAAGCGAGAGTTCTCATGAATTTTACGCTTAAGTTGGCACCTATGCAGTGCGCGCCTTACCCGATCGATCAACGAGGATTCTTCCAAGAAACGGCGTCTCCCCCTCTCCCAATCTCCTTTAAGACGACGGAGTTACATTGTTGCTGTGCAAGTCTTGAGGAGATTGAAACAGAGTTTCGAGATAAACTCTCGCAGCTTGGCGATAGCTGCGCGAAGCTTCAGGCGTACCGCTATCGGCATTTTGCAACAAAAACAGCGACAGGGCCGCGCAAAATACTCGGTCTAGATCCCATTCGGGATGGGTTTCCAGGTAAGTTTTGAGAGAATCGTGCAGCGTTTCGGGAATTTCGGCAAAAATACTGACTGTTGGGTTCATCATTTTTTTTAGTCTCGCTAATAAATTGAAAACAGAACCCCCCTTCGGCCGGATACAGGTGCAGGCACAGCCGAAATCAGAGCGCTTTTTTTTAGGTCGGTCGCATCATTGTGCGCTATCAGGGGGTGGGTTTGTCAATGTTGCGAAATATTACAAAGTCCTTTATATAAAAAAAAGGTTTACCAAATAATAAGCTTTTCTGGGCATTTTTTGTTACATATCTTTATGTTTTGCGGGTTTTATGAGGGATTGGGCAGCAAGTTAACGAAATCCCCAATTCCGCAGCAAGATGCTACCGTGCCGTTAATTTCTGTGGAAAACTTAGTCTAATCTGTGGAAAACCTCAGACTTGCCTGTGGAAACGCTGTGGAATGTTTAGGGAAAAGTCATGGAAAAAATAAGAATTGCAAAGGGCATGGGGCATGGGGCATTGTTGACTGTTGACTGTTGACTGTTGACTGTTGATTAATGTTAAGGGCATGGGGCATGGGGCATGGGGCATGGGGCATGGGGCATGGGGCATTGTTGACTGTTGATTAATGTTATTGGTTATTTGTTATTAGCCACTCCAAAGGATTAACAAATGACAAATGACAACTGACAACAGTCAACTTCCTAAGTGCCACTCTGCCGCTTTTTGGCGGATGGTTGCCAATTCTGCAGGCGGCATTTTGTCGAGATTGGCTAAGATAAAGCTCATGCGACCGATCGACTGAAGTTTGTCCCGGTGGCGCGCTAGGAAATCCCAGTAGAAGAAGTTGAAGGGACAGGCATTTTCGCCGGATCGCACTGTGCGATCGAATTTGCACCCCCGACAATAATCGCTCATTTTATTGATGTAATTGGCAGAAGCAGCATAGGGCTTCGACGCCAACACACCGCCGTCAGCAAACAAACCCATGCCCAGCACATTAGTCTGCATTACCCAGTCGTAGGCATCAACAAACGCACTGTGGAACCACTTTTCTAGCTCCTGGGGCGAGATTCCCGCAATTAGACCAAAATTGCTCAAAATCATCAACCGCTGGATATGGTGCCCGTAACCGCTGACTTCGACTTGAGTTAAAACTTGGCGCAAACAGTTCATATCTGTTTTGCTAGCGTCCCAAAAAAACTCCGGCAGCGGCTGAGTGTGGTTGAACCAATTCTTCTCAAAATAATCAGCATCCACGTAAAAATACACACCGCGAATGTATTCTCGCCAGCCCAGAATTTGGCGGATAAAACCTTCGACGCTGTTTAAATTTAAGTTTTTTTCAAGGTAAGCTGTTTCGGCAGCTTGAATAACTTCAAAAGGATGCAGCAAGCCTATATTGAGATACGGAGAAAGTAGGGAATGCCACATTGTTTCCTCCCCCGTTACCATTGCATCTTGATAAGGACCAAAAGCGGGGAGACACTGTTCGATGAAATTATCTAATACTTGCAGTGCTTGCTCTCGTGTAACCGCCCAGCGAAAAGGTTCAATGTTTCCGTAAGTTGGGAAAGATAGAGATTTAACTTGTGCGATAACTTCTTGAGTTATGGCATCCGGTTCAAACCAGAGAGGTTTCGGTGTATCCAGTTTTCCTTTGGGTGGCTGACGATTTTCTTTGTCAAAATTCCACTGGCCTCCGACAGGCTTATTCCCATCCATTAAAACTTGGAAACGCTGGCGGCTGGCTCGATAGAAGTCTTCCATTAACAAACGTTTGCGGCTTGACGCCCAATCTTTGAATTCTGTTTCTGTCCAGAGGAATTGATTGTTTGGAATCAGGGTTGTTTTGCAGGGGAGTTGCAAGTTTTGAATGAGCTGTAAAAAAGGTCGATCGTTGGGAGCCATCACCCGCAATTCGGTGATATTGTGAGCTTGTATCCAAGCTTTGAGAGGTGTTTCAAAGTCGCCCGATGTTTTGTAAGTGACTTGGCCGCCGCCGCCCCGCAATTCTTCAGCGAAGTGCCGCATTGCCGACCAAATTAATACTAATTTTTGTCGGTGGTAGCGGCGCTGTTGAACGTGCTGCCAAGATTCAATTAAAATTACGGGTAGGGAAGAGTTATCATCTGTGCGGTTTAGAGCAGCTTGGTTCTGCCAAAGTTGATCGCCTAATATCCAAACGCCAACAGTCATTTTACTTTTTTTACCCTAAAAATTATATTTTACTTTTCCTGAGCGCTGGTTGTCTATTCCGACAACTTAATGGGATGAAAAGTCACCACTCAAAACTTATGATTTTTCCGCTTCTCCCGAGAAATTACTAGAGCATAACATTGATTTCCAAAGATAGGGACACCGACCAGCAAATTTAAATTTTATGTCGGTGTATCCTTCAGATGTTAATAACTTGGTCAGCGTCTTTACTGAAAAAAATTTAATGTGACCGTTATCCCAAAGTACGGTAAAATGTTTATCTAGTTTGCCAGAAATAGCTAACGCCAGGTTTTTTAAATAGCCGTGATAGGGTGTGGAAATAATTAGCCTTCCTCCCGGCTTGAGGCATTTTTTTGCAGCTTTTGCTAGTTCTTTAGGATAAAGCAAGTGTTCGATTACTTCAATGGCTAAGACAACATCAAATGAGTGCAGCATATCGGTATCTGGGAGGTCGTAAATATCTGCTTGGATAAACTGACTGTCGGGGAAACTTTGACAGGAGATGGCAATTCCGTGTGCAGAAGTGTCAACGCCGACAACTTCGCAGCCGTGCTCTGCGATGACGTGACTGAGGCTGCCATTGCCGCAGCCGAGATCCAAAACTCGGAGCTGTGTCTTGCTGGCCTCCTGAAGTGTCGCCAGCATTTCTAAAAGGGGAGATATCAAATAAGCGTGATGATATCTGGGACGGTTGTTTGTGTAATAATACGTATAATTGCTAAAGTTTTTTTTCATCGATTAAGCTATGGAAATTATTGCCGAGACCGCCAATTTACGGAGCGTGGGTGTACTGTTTGGGCAAACGTTCGCCAGCTTAGGGTTGTCAGAGTCTATCTGCAGCTCGATGATCTCATTCTTTTTGTTTGACAGGTGAATTGTTGTCACCGAATCAATCGGATGTCAAAAGAAATCTTTCACAGGGTGCAAAATCTCGAATCGCCCATTCCATCGCCCATCTCTCGCCCATCTCTCGAAGGCATTCGGAAAGAAAAAGTCCGATCGAGCAAAAATTCTCTCCGTACACTAGCCGGAAACCGAACTTTTTGCCTCTTAACTTTGGCCGAGTCCATCCCTGCGATTCTAGCTTCAAACAACTGCGGTATGTCCAGGCGAGGCTTTTTTGCAGCCTGAAAAATCTGCCCTGGGGCGATCGGGTGCAAGTCGATCCGAGAAGTGAGGAGGGATGTGTGACCGAAATCACAGGCATTTGCCAAACAAATTGCTGAGCATCTTTAAGTCCACACACTTAGAATCGAGATTACTACAAGTGGCTTCTATAATTGTGTTTAAATGTTGTTCGGAAGCTGTGTTGTCCCGTCAGCAGAGCACCCTAGACAGATTGGCGCTTTGGGTCTGGTTTATTTCACTTTAATGGTCGCTGTTGGGTGTTGCACCTTAAGTTAGATATGTCCTATGGTTAAGTTAGGTCAATCCTCCTTTCGCCGTATTTTACTGTCGCGGATTTTGTTGCTCAGCGTACCTGTTCTACTGGTGGGGGAGTATGTTACCTATCGCAAGGCACGCTCGACGCTTCTGGAAACTGCTCGTCAAAATTTGACAGAAAGTGCAGTCAGAAAAGCAGAAACTATTGAACAGTGGGCGAAATCGCTGAATTCGAATCTGATCGGCGCTTCGGAAAGCTCGATGTTGCAGTCTGTAAATCCGAAGGATTATCAAAAGTTTATCGCGCAATTAGGGCAGCGGTTGCCAGCGCAGGTTGATTGCTTGCAATTGACTAATTTAAAGACAAATCAAGTCATAGCAAGCACTTGCGGGCAGCAGCCGATTCAGTCGCTGCCGGCTAAATTTTGGCCGCCAGTACAGCAGCAGCAGACGCTGCTGGACGACAAGAGCGTTTACATCAGTCTGTCGTTGCCTCAGCAGCCACAGGGGAAAGCAAACGACCAGAAGGTGGCTTTGGGTGCTGAGGATTTTCCAGAGGCGGGTAAAGAAGGCCGCGATAGCCAAGTGAGTTTGGTGTTGAGCGCTCCTGTTTACATTCGTCGGGGCAATAGCCTGCAGTTGAGTTATGCTTTGAGTTTGCAGTCGGCCCTGCCCGTGCAAACCAGCGCTCCCAAGGGTTCTCTAGCCGGCTATACGGTGGCGATCGACCAAGATGGGACGATTTTGGCGCACCCGAATATCAACCGCGTGGGCCGCAATATCGCCCAAGAGGCAGATGCCGATCGACTAAAAAGTATTGTCAGAAGGGCGATCGCCGGCGGACAAGCTTTTCTCCACCTATTTTCCTTTGAAAGAAATGGTGTAGAGTTGCTAGCAGGATACGCTGCTATCCCGAGTCCTTCAACTAAACAGGAGAACAGCAAGTGGATTATTCTAGCTGTCTCTCGTTTAGATTACGCTCTGTCAGGTTTGGAAGAAATTCAGCAAGTTTTATTTAATTTAATTGTAGGTTTGGTTGCTGCTAGTATCATCGCGACTTTATATCTGTCTCGCGACTTGGCGCGTCCTCTGGAAAAACTGAGAGACTACGCGCTGAAAGTTGATACGGAAGCGTCGCAGGCAGTGCCGCAAAATTTCCAAATTAGGGAATTCAATCAACTATCAGAAGCGCTCAACAGCATGGTGCAGCGCCTCAGATCCTGGGCCAGAGAATTGGAAGTGGCAACCAAGGAAGCGCAAGTTGCCAATCAGTTAAAAAATGAATTTTTGGGCAATATTTCTCACGAATTGAGAACGCCGCTCAACGGGATTATTGGTTTTATTCAAATTGTTCGGGACGGCTACTGCGATGACAGAGATGAAGAGATGGAGTTCTTACAGCGGGCCCACGACTCGTCTATGCAATTGCTAAATATTATTAATGATATTTTGGACATTGCTAAAATAGAAGCCGGTACCTTCTCCATGATGTTAGAAGTAGTTGATATTACTCAGGTACTTGAAGACGCGATTGATTTGCAAGCTCCTCAAATGGAGGAAAAAGGTTTGAAGTTAAGTTTGCCCGAACCTCACGAGCCGATTATTGTTCATGCCGACCCGGAGAAGCTAAAACAGGTGTTTTTGAACGTTTTGAGCAATGCCATTAAGTTTACAGAGTCGGGCAGCATTAATATATCTGTGCGGCTAGAATCGAGGAAGAATTCTGCTAGTTTTAACGGCAGTGCGGAAAGTACGACTGGCCACAGCAGTCAAAGCGATTGGGTGGTGGTGACAATTAAAGATACGGGAATTGGTATCGATCCCGAGCAGCAGCAGAAATTGTTTCAACCTTTTGTGATGGCTGATGGTTCTACAACTCGCAGGTTTGGCGGTAACGGTTTGGGCTTGGCTATCTCCCGAAGGATAATGGAATCTATGATCGGAAGCATTACCCTGCACAGCGCGGGTGTGAATCAAGGTACTACGGTGATGATTTCTTTGCCTGTGAATCAGCAGTCAAGTTTTTATTATCATAGCGAGGACTTGGTAACGGAAAATGGAAATTTCAAAAGTTGATGAGTGATTTTCCCAATCTAAAATCTAAAATCTAAAATGGTATTAGGGGCTGTCCGCCGAGTTCGAGGGATTTGCTCAAAGTGCTGAGAATGCGGATTAATTCGACGGAGGCGGAGCCGGATGAGGTAGGACAGGGGGTATTAGTTTGCACGCAGTTGAGGAAGCGATCGCACACTCGCTGTAGCGGTTCTGCCGATTCTAAATTCAAGACTTCGCGGTGTCTGAGGCCCGTTGGCTGCGGTGCGATCCTCTTCGAGGGCTTCGCTAACGCACTTTCACAAGAGTTATTATCTTCGTCTCCCCAATCTGAATTGCCGCGCTGCACAATCAGGGGAGTTTCTGGCGACATTTCATCAAAAATCAAGGTTCCCAAACTGCCAACAACTGTTAAGCGCCGTTGTTTGTCGGGATTTAGCCAGCACAGGTGAATAAATGCTTGAAATCCGTCGGGATAGGTGAGGGTTACCCAAACTAAATCTGCTAGTCCTTCTGCAGGATTAACAGTCAGCAGTGAAGGAGGAAATTGATTTTCTATTTCTGTTGCTGCTTCTTTATTTATTCCCTCTTCTTTCTTCCCTCGAACCTCTTGTTTCTTGCTTGTTCCTTCTTGCTTCGGAAACACAGTGCCGATCGCGCTTACTTGAATTGGGGTTTGTTCCAGCCAAGTATTGAAAATAGCGATATCGTGAACAGCCAAGTCCCAAAGGGCATCAACGTCATGGCGAACCGGTTCAAAATGGGTGCGCTGGGCGTAACCGTAGCGCAATTTTCCGAGTTGATGCTGTTGAATAATTCTTTGGCCTCGATCGACTGCTGGATGAAACAGATAAGTGTGGTCAACGAAGAGTTGCCGCTGGTGTTTTTCGGCTAATTGGCAGAGTTCTATGGCTTCAGTGAGGTTGAGGGCGAGAGGTTTTTCTGCTAAGACGTGGTAGCCTTGTTTCAGCGCTGCTGCTGCGAGGGTGTAGTGTGTGGAAGCTGGAGTGGCGATCGCCACAGCTTCCAGTCCCGGCAATGCTTGCACTTGAGACCAATCGGCAGCTAGAATCACCGAGGCATCGAGATTAAACTGTTTTTGGACGGCCGCCAATGAATCGAGATTCGGGTCTACTACCGCTAAAACTTGGCTGTTGGGATGTTTGATAAAGTTGCGAATTAGGTTAACTCCCCAGCGGCCTGCACCCAATACAGCAATTCCGATTTTCATTGATTATAATTTCAAAAATCGCACATTAACTATAGCATATTTTGTTATTATTATCTATGTTTTAACTCAAAAAAATCACTGTTGACTGTTGGCAGTAGTTATTGGTTATTGGTTATTGGTAGCAGCTAACAAATAACCAATAACAAATAACTGATAACTACTGCCAACTGACTACTGACTACTGACTACTGACTACCAACTAATTTATTGAAAGCTGCCTGAGCCGCTGCTTGTTCGGCTGCTTTGATCGATCGACCTTTTCCCTCTGCTACCAACTTTCCCTGAATGAGAACTTCTGCGGTAAAACGATCCTCTCCGCCCTGCACTGTCCCGGTTTCTTGCACGCTATATTTGGGCAAGGTTTTGTATTTGCCTTGAGTCAATTCTTGGAGAGCAGCTTTGTAGTTTTGGCGGGCCGGATCGCTGCGGATTTCTGTCGCTAAGCGTTGAAAGTGACAATCTAGCCAAGGGCGAATTAATTCTAAGCTCTGGGTACTCAAATAAAGCGCAGCCAGTAACGCTTCCAAAGCATCGGCCAGTCGGGGTTCAGCGCCTGTTTTGTCCGAGGCGGCGCTGGTGGAAACAATTAAATATCGATCGAACCCGTAACTTTCAGCGATTTTAGCAAGAATGCGATCGCTCACCAAGATCGATCGAATAGCAGCAAATTCCCCCACTGTACAGTCGGGATAAATCTCAAACAACAATTCCGACGCCGCCAGCCGCACAACTGCATCCCCGACAAACTCTAGTTGCTCGTAATTTGCCTTAGCTGACGCGCTCGCATGAGTTAAAGCTAAATCGAGGAGATGCCATTTTATCGAAGCATCCTTCGGCAGTCCCAATTTTTGAATTAATGTTTCAAGTTGCTTTTGGCGACCCGGATAAATCATACCATTTTAGATGTTAGATTTTAGATTTTATAATTGCGAATGACGGATGAATATCCGGGCTTGGAGCTTGTCTAAAGTTCCATTCTTTTTTGAAAATGGTATCAGATTCATATCACTAAAAAGCTTTTGATTAAAAAACTAAATAGTCCTCCGGGTGCTTGTAGTCCGCTCTGTCAAGGTGGTCAAGAAGTGCCTCAAACGCTCGAAATCTCTGCTTCTGGCGATCGAGAAATTTTCTTCATTTGATTAACCATTAGCAATAAATAACATTTCAATAATAAAGCTCAACGGTTACGATGACGCAAACACGTTAACTACACCTTGACAAGTCTGGCCATAAGCACCTTACCCAAAATTGGGTGGGGAAAAAGTCGGACATAAGCCGGGTTCTGTTCTCTCAACTGCAAGCAGTTTTCGAGGGCAGTTATCTATCTGGGACGCCTGTTACCAGACGCCTCAAGCGGTACCAAAAAACAGAACTGGTAAAAAACCAACCATAGTCCCTCCGACCTTGCTCCCAACTGGGGTTTACCGAGCCAGCACCTCTCGATGCTGCTGGTGCGCTCTTACCGCACCTTTGCACCCTTACCCCCTAAGACTTTGCGATTTTTGATGCTCGATTTTTGATGCAATCTCAAATTTCAAATCTCAAATCTCAAATCGGGGGGCGGTATCTTTCTGTGGCACTATCCTCACGATCGCTCGCACTGGGCGTTACCCAGCAAGTTTGGTTTTTCGGGAGCCCGGACTTTCCTCAGACAAGCTTTCGCTAATCCGCAACCGCCTGCGCCTACTTTTTCCCCAGATTTATTGTACGCGATCGTTCGCCAATCAATTTGGGATTTGAGATTTACGATTTTAAGTTGTCCCCCACTTAATTTGGACATTTGTGTTTATTCAAACTCTTGTGCGGTGGTCACGAACGCCCGCCCAACAATTAAATTGCCATGCAAATCCCCTTAAATCGCCTCACGGATAAATCTGGAAACTTAAAATTTTTGGATTGATGACACGGCTTCAACTAGGGGCAGAAAACCTTTTTACCTAACAGGATTTTGAATTATTCACTCCCCTATCCCCAATCTCAAATCTCACATTTCAAATCCGGTTACTTGGTTGAGTCATCTTTCACAGTAGAAAAGTTTTCAAACCAGCCGCGCCGCCAGAAGAAGTAAATTAAAGCCGAGGCGATCGCTAGCATCAGTGCCCAACAAAGCGGATAGCCAAAATACCAATTCAGTTCCGGCATATTCAAAGGCGATTTCTCTGTATCGAAATTCATCCCGTATACTCCCGCCACAAAAGTTAGAGGAATAAAGATACTAGAAATCACTGTCAGCAGTTTCATGATTTCATTCATTTTATTGCCCACAGATGACAGATAAACATCCATTAAACCCGAAGACAACTCTCGATAGGTTTCCACCATATCCATCACCTGCACCGTGTGATCGTAACAGTCGCGCAGGTAAATTCGCACTTCTGGACTAATCAAATCACTGCTATCTCGAATCAAAACATTAATTGCATCCCGCTGCGGCCAAATGGCGCGGCGCAGCGTCAGCAATTCTCGCCGAATTTTATAAATTTTTTCCAGAGTTCTGCGGGTGGGGTTAACCACCACTTCATCCTCTAGTTCTTCAATGCGCTCTCCGTACATTTCTAATACTGGGAAGAATCCATCTATAATCGAATCTAACAGAGTATAAGCCAGATAATCTGCTCCGTGTTTGCGAATAATTCCTTGTCCTTTACGAATGCGATCGCGCACGGGATCAAAACAATCATAGTCCGGTTCTTCCTGAACAGTTAGCAGGTAATGTTTACCCAAAAGCAAACTAACTTGTTCTTTGTGAAAACTATCCGAATTAGGCTTAATCATCACCATCCAGGCAATGATTAAAATATGATTTTCGTAATCTACAACTTTAGGGCGCTGGGGTACATTAACCACATCTTCTTGAGCCACAAGATGCAAATCAAACACTTCGCCCATTTGACGCCAAGTTTCTTGATTTCCCAATCCCAACATATCAACCCAAGAAACAGATGCTGTATCTAAATACGCAGCAGCTTCTTGAGGATTTTCCAAGTTGGTGCGCTTAGCTGCCGTGTCGCAATAGTCAATTAATACAATCTCGGGAGGCGGCGCATCGAGTGGTAAGTCGAGAGTTCCCGGCGGAGACCCCGGAACGTCATAAAAATAGTCAACGTAGGAATCATCATCATCATCTTCTTCTTTAATTGGTTTTGCAACTGCACTAGAAGTATGTATGCTTTTGTATACCATGCTAATATTCCTGACTTTGAGAACCTTTAATTAGATTATCATTTTTCTCGTGCCACTACCAATTACCAATTACCAATTACTAATTACCCATTACCTCTGCCGAATTGGAATCTCGATCGCGAATTCACTTCCCTCTCCCGGCGCGGAAATGCACCGCAGCGTGCCCCCGTGTCTTTCCACCACAATCTGATAGGAGATAGACAGTCCCAAACCTGTACCTTTGCCTACTGGTTTAGTAGTAAAAAACGGGTCAAATACCCGAGATTTTACAGACTCTGCCATTCCCGAGCCGTTATCGGAAATTGCGATCGCAACCCAATTGTTCTCGAAAACCTCCGTGCGAATCCGAATCCAAGGCAACGAGTCGCAACTTAAAGGTAAACTTGGAAAATCTTGCCGTTCCGTTTCAGAAGCAGTCGCCAATTCCAGCTTCCTATTCCTGACATCTGCTAAAGCATCAATAGCATTATTTAAAATATTCATAAACACTTGATTTAACTGTCCCGCGTAGCAATGTATCGGTGGCAGTTTTCCATATTCTTTAACTATTTCAATCGGGCGATTTTTGCCATTCTCTTTAAGTCTGTGTTGCAAAATTAACAGAGCGCTGTCAATTCCTTCGTGAATATTAACACGCTTAATATCTGATTCTTCCAAGCGGGAAAAGTTACGCAAAGATTGAACAATTTGGCGAATCCGCTCGGCTCCGGTTTGAATTGAATTCAGCAGGTGCGGGAAATCCTCTTTGATAAATTCCAGTTCTATTTCTTCAGCAAACTCCGCGACAACAGAAACAGGTTCCGCGTAATGTTCTTGATACAAAATGCACAGTTGTAGCAAGTTTTTGGCATACTCGCTAGCGTAAGTGATATTACCGTATATAAAACTGACAGGATTATTAATTTCGTGAGCAATTCCCGCGACTAGCTGTCCCAAACCAGACATTTTTTCCGCTTGAATTAGTTGAGATTGAGTCCTTCCTAATTGTTTTAATGTTTGCTCTAGCTGGTGATTTTTATGTTTTAATTGAGATTCAGCCTGTTTGCGCTTGGTAATATTGCGGGCGATAGCGATCGCTTGATTCGAGTTAAAAGGCAGCAATCTCGCTTCATAAGTTTCTTCTCCGGTCGGCATAGGTAGCGAATACTCGATATTAATTGGAGTTCGGTTTTCTGAAACTTCAAGCATTGCCATCTCGAATTCGCTGGCGGCGGTTGTCGGCAATATATCGATCATTCGTTTGCCCACAAAATACTCGGGACTCAGGTACAAATCCGATGAATTTCCTGACAAGTAATCCAAAATAATGCCGTCTGCATCGATTCGGAAATACAAATCGGGCAATGCCAGAAAAACAGCTTCCAACTCGGAAGTTTTTTGGCGCAATGCTTCTTGGGCGCAGTAGCGATCGCTAATATCAACAATCACCCCGTCTAAACAGCAAACGTTCCCATCTGCGTCGAACACAGGAGAACCTTTATCCCACACCCATTTAACCGTGCCGTCTGCTGCTAGCAAGCGGTATTCCAAGTTATAAGAGTGTTTGTTTTCTATTGCTTGCCGAATAGTGGCTTCTACTTTTACCAAATCTTCCGGGTAAATAATGCTAGCAAAAGTCCTACCTCCCCTGTTCAAAGGCGAAATAAAATTCGCAGCAGGGTAGCCCGTTAGTAAGTAAACGGCATTGCTAATAAAACTTGTCGAAAAATCGCATTGCCAGCGATAAACCACTCCGGGAATATTCGCTACCAAAGACCTAAATCTGGTTTCGCTCCGGCGCAAAGCTGCTTCCGATTCATGGCGTTCTGTAATATCGCGAGCGAAAGCTAGCACTGCAAATATATTGCCTTCAGCATCGCGCAGGGGAAGTTTTTGGGTGTCAAAAATATGTAGTGAACCGTCTGCAACAGTGGCCACATCGCAGGGATTGTGGATGATTTCGCCTGCCAGTACAGCAGAGTCGTCTGTGCGGAATCCTCGGATATTTTTGGCTAAATTTCCAAACACTAGCTCTTCTGAAAATCCTAATTCTAAATCGGATTTGCCAATTATTTCTTCGACTGTTTTGCCGATCGCTTGAGCGAAACTCTTGTTTGCCAAAATATAGCGAAAATTTTTGTCTTTGGCAAAAATCCAGTCGCTCGTTTTGTCTATTACTGTGCGCAGCAGTTGTTCGGAACGTTCGGTTTTTTCCAAAGCTACCTGCAGTTCTAGTTCCAGGCACTTGCGAGCAGTAATATTTTCAAAAGCAACACCAACGCAGTTGTTGGGTAATGGAAAAGCTTTAATAGAAAAAGCGCGAGTTATTCGGCCGCCTTCATCGCAGTTAATATCTTCAATTTCTACGGCTTTCTGACTGCGAATTACCGAAACAAATGCCTGCGGAATGTTTTTCGATCGCAGGTGGGGAAAAATCTCGTCGATTGTCATGCCCAAAACGTCGGCCATTTCTAATCCGGTAAACAGGGTAGCAGCAGGATTGGAGGCGATCGCCCTGAGAGTGCTGTCATCGTCTATATTTTCCAAATGGTAGACGTACAAACCAATTTGCATATTCTCGACAATTTGGTCGTAGAGGCGCACGCTTTCGTCTACCTGCCTGCGTTCGGTAATATCTTCAGTAATCCCCAAAACGTACTGAGGACGGCCTGCGGCGTCGAGAATTGGCACTTTGCGGGTGTGCAGTATTCTCATACCTTTGTGGCGAGTTTGGATCGGCTCTTCGGCTATGTCTTTAACAGTAGATTGGTTATGATCGCCGGTCAATATTTCTCTGTCTTGAGCGGTAAAAACATCAGCTTGTTCTTTGGGGTAAATATCGTAGTCATTTTTGCCGATCGCCTCTTGAGAGGTAACACCTGCGATCGTTTCTCCCGCTTTATTCCACAGCACAAATTTCAGCGAAGAAGCATCTTTAGCAAAAACTCCGACAGGCAGATTTTCTACTACGGAATTTAGAAACCCTCTAGCTGATTTTAATTCAGCTTCTGCACGCTTGCGTTCGATGCCTAAAGCGATGACATCAGCCACCGATGCTAAAGTTTCCTGAAAAGGTGCTGTCAGCGGCTGGCGGCTGATAATTACCATAACTCCCACCAGCCGTTCTTCGACTATCAAAGGGTAGCCGGCGAAGGTGAGAATTTGCTTGGGGATTGGGCAAGTGTCCGGCTTGTGACTGGTGTTGATAATAGCTACTTCGGAACTTTGTGCCGCTGTTTCTTTCGCGGATTCTTCCTCTGGGAGTCCAAAATTATTAAGTTCAAATCCGCAGTCAAATTCCGGTTTTTGCTGTTTGGCGATCGAGTTAACCTTAGTTTCAATAAAGCTAGCCCGATCGTCTGTGCGGCTGTAGATTCCCGAGGCTGCTTGCAATTCCCAAACATTATATTGAGAGTTGAAAGTCCAAATTTCAGCAGAGGCGACATCGAGATTCCGCACCATTGCCTCGCAGCAGGGAAGCAGGATATCTTGAGGGTGTTTGGTGAGGGCAATACCGACATCGGCTACCATTGCTGTGAGGCGAGAAGCTTGGGCTTTTTCTGCTTCCAACCGTTTGCGATCGGTGATGTCTTCCACCAAAGAAAGCACGGTAAAAGTGTCGCCACTGCGAATAATCGAGTTGAACCAGCGACACCAAATTACCTGTCCGCTTTTAGTATAGTTGCGGTTAATTGAAGTATTGCCGTTGCCGGTGGCGAGTTCGAGTTCGATCGCGCTTACAGCCTCTCTATCTTCTTCGCAAACCAAATCTAAATCGCCGAACTGCTTGCCCATCATATCATCGGATGTCCAGCCCAAGATTTCTTCAGCGCGTTTCGACCACTGAACGATGCGAAAATCTTCATCCCAGCCCACCATTGCCAGGGGACTGTTAGCTGCATTCAACCACAGTAAATGGTTCGATCGGCGCAACTGTTGAGTTTTCTGCTGCTGCCAGCGGTAGTGCCTGGTGATATCTCTACCGACACCGAAAACCCGCATCTGGTTGCTAGAGGCATCCAGCGCTGGCGTGTAAGCCGTTTCGTAAATTTTAATCGCGCCGTCTGCCGCCGTCACCTTGTGAATTGCCAGCCTTTTTTTCCCTGTGATAAATACTTGTTGCAGGCAGGAATCAATCTGGGAAATTATGTTTTTAAGAGCAGCATTATTGGGATATAATTTTAATAATTCTTGATGAGTTTTGTTGACTATTTCAGCAGGTTCCAATCCCATCCAAGCAGCAGCGACAGGATTGATCGATAGGTACTTTTGCTGTCGATCGCACTCTAGGAAAGCATCAACAGAGTTAGAGAAAAAAGACTGAAACGAGTTGATAACTTCCTGCATGGGTATTTTTTCATGAGAAAAGCTTAGGAGTGTTGAAACCTCGTGTCTTTAGGCTCATATGTTGCACCATTTTCAATAAGCTTTTATGGGCGGGCATCCTGCCCGCCCCAAAAGAAATTAACTCTTCGCTTCACAGGCCGGAAAGCCTGTTCTTAAGAATGGTGCAAGATGTGAGTAGACCGGGCGAGGAAACACACATCAGGCAGTTTTAACCGCCTTGAATATTAATTATTGTTACAGGGGGACTACTTGGTCGCTTAATACTTTTGTGATCTACTTTCCACGGGACAATTACCGTTTCAAACATTTCACCCGCGATCGCATAGCAGCTTGCACTAACACCCATATTTTTGATAACGTCATCAGTTAAGACGATATGTGGTCAACTCTCTCTTTTGATTAGGGCAGGAAGCCCCATCTCTTCAGAGCGGGGTGCTGACTTGCAAGTTAAGCTGTAAAATTTTCCTAAGGTTAGTTTAACCCACTCAAATCTTTTTGCGCACTTTACTGCTGCGTTTCCCTGTGCAATTTTCGGCACAATTCCCTATCATACAAAAATTTTAAAGAAATAGTATTTTTGGGAGTATAGCTTAATTAGAGCATCTGCTCTTTTTTTAAACCAGACCCAGCGGATACAAAACGGAGATGGGGAGAAAGGGACACGGGCAGAGGTTAATCGATAACCTTCGAGAAAATTGCTTGACAAATGCGGGATAGCTTACCGATTCCCAATTCCCGATTCCCAATCCGGTAATCTGAAAGCGGTTTTGCAGTACGCTCCGCAAAGAACGCAAGCCGTGCAAAGCCATGTAACATAAAGATTGCGATATTTTTATATGTAACATGGAACTATTAGATACCTTGATTGTGGGTGCGGGTATTAGCGGTTTGAGTTTGGCGCACGCACTTCACAAGGAAGCAACGAGTGCATCCTCGCTGAAGATTTTAGTCGCTGAGAGTCAGGGACGTGTGGGCGGGAACATCACAACTGTGACAGCGGGGGGGTTTCTCTGGGAGGAGGGCCCGAACAGTTTTTCGCCGACGCCAGAATTGATGAAGTTGGCTGTGGATGTGGGATTGAAGCAGGAGTTGATTTTTGCCGATCGCAAATTGCCTCGTTTTGTTTATTGGCAAAATAAGCTGCAACCGGTGCCGATGACTCCACCGGCGATGATTCAGTCTCAGTTGCTGAGTTTTCCGGGGAAAATGCGGGCGTTGTTCGGGGCTTTGGGGTTTGTCGCGCCGGCAATGGGCGATCGACTTTCGCAGCAGGGTGACGAGGAAACTGTTTCTCAATTTTTCTGCCGTCATCTCGGTACGGAAGTGATGCAGCGGTTGGTGGGACCTTTTGTTTCTGGGGTTTATGCCGGAGATCCGCAACAACTTAGCGCGGCCGCGGCTTTTGGCCGGGTAACGAAGATGGCTGATGTGGGTGGCGGGCTGGTGGCGGGGGCGCTGCTTTCTGCTAGGAAAAGACCGAAGCCAATGCCGGCAGACCCGAATGTGCCTAAGACTAGGCCGGGGGAGTTGGGGTCGTTCAAACAGGGGTTGAAGGCTCTGCCAGAGGCGATCGCTGCTCAATTGGGCGATCGACTGAAACTCAACTGGCAATTGACTCGCCTCCAGCGTACAGAACGCGAAACTTACATTGCTGAATTTTCCACGCCCGATGGGCCCCAACAAGTTGAGGCACGCACCGTGGTTTTGACAACGCCGGCTTACGTTACAGCCGAGTTGTTGCAGCCTCTGCAACCGGAAGTTAGCAGCGCTTTACAAGCTTTTACTTATCCTACGGTTGCCTCCGTTGTATTAGCCTACCCGCAGTCGGATGTCAAGGGTAAATTAGTAGGTTTTGGAAATTTAATTCCGAGGGGACAGGGAATTCGCACTCTCGGGACGATTTGGACATCGAGTTTATTTGCCGATCGCGCGCCTGCGGGCTGGCAAACTCTCACCAGTTACATCGGCGGGGCAACAGACTCGGAAATTGGCAATCTCGACTCAGAACAAATCGTTCGGGAGGTGCACCGAGATTTGTCTCGGATTTTGCTGAAACCAGATGTGCCACAGCCAAAAGTTTTAACGGTGAAGCTGTGGAAGCGGGCAATTCCTCAGTACAATTTGGGGCATTTCGATCGCCTGCAACAAATCGAGCGGGGCTTAAAATCTTTGCCAGGGGTGTATTTGTGCAGCAACTACTTTGGCGGCGTGGCTTTGGGAGATTGCGTGCGCAGGGGTTTTGAGCGTGCGCCAGAAGTGCGCGAGTATTTGCAGAATAAGCAATCAGAGACTCGATCGTCGATCTGAATTATTGCGTTGGGAGGGCGGGTTTACCAATATCGAGTATGTGAATTAAAGATATTAGTTAACCCGCCCCTAGAGCCGAATGGTGAATGGTACTAGGTTGTTGGCTCAAACTTGTAACCCACCCCCCGGACGGTTTGAATCATCGGCATTTGATTGGCATCTAGTTCAATTTTGCGGCGAATTTGACCGATATGGACATCCACCACGCGATCGGCTCCTACATACTCGTAGTCCCACACTTCATGCAGCAATTCCGATCGCCTCCACACGCGACCGGGTTTGCTCGCCAAACAGTACAACAGGTCGAATTCTAAAGCAGTCAAAGCAACTATCTGACTGCCGATAATCACCTCGCGGCGAACCGGATCTATTAGTAGCTCTCCAAAGGTAAGACTTTGTTGTTCGGCGGGAGTAACAATGCGCTTGCGCTTCAAAATTGCTGCAACCCGAGCTCCAATCTCTACAAGACTAAATGGTTTAGTAATGTAGTCGTCAGCACCTTCGGCAAACCCTTTCATTTTGTCAGCTTCATCGGTTCGGCTGGTCAGCATCAACACAAACACGCCTGTGCGTCTTTGCATTTCTTGACACAGTTTGTAGCCAGTAGTATCGGGTAAATTTACATCTAGAACTACTAAGTCAGGATTGAGTTGCTCAAATAATTCCAGACCAGTCTGACCGTCCTCGCCAGACTCAACTTGATAACCTTGCTGGCTCAAAAAACGGTGAATTAAATTTCGGATTGCCGGGTCGTCATCAACCACAAGGATTTTTACAGGGGCCATGACCACAAGTTTGCTTGAAGAATTTGGCAAGAATATTCAGCCATAATAATAGAAAACTGGATACAAATCTCGAAAAATTTGAGCTTTTAATAGTTATAGCCATATTTATAACCTACGCAAGATTTCAGGCAATAAATCTCCGGGAACTTTGGATAAGGCTAAATTTTGGCCAGGCAGCCCACATTCACTATAGAAAGCTCTAATCGTTTTTACAATATAACTCAATGCTGTTTGCCGGGAATCAGCAGCTTGGGAGTTTACCGGGGCTTGCAGGTTGAGTTTATCCCCATATGTTAACCCTTTGTCCTTGAGATGTTGTCCCCATTCGGCGCACACTTGCAATTGGTGGTGCAGGGCTGCTTCTAGATGGCTTGTCTGTGCGGCTTTGTTGAGGGCGAAATCAGGGTCTGTGGCTAGTTGATAGTGGGCTAGTCCAAGATTGTTGCGGGCGGCCAAGGTGTCAAAGGTGAGTTGCGTTCGATCGAGCTCTCCGGCGATATCCAGGGCGGCTTCATAGGCGGTAATCGCCTGCTGCAAAGATTCCGTCCGCGCCTGTTTGTGCTGAAACTGGTTCGCCAAATGCCAATAAGCGGTACCGAGATTATTGTAGGTGGCGGCTGCTGCTGCGGGTACTAATTCTCGGGTGCGGTATTTCAATGCTTCGCGGTAGGCCTCAATCGCCGTGACTAGCAGGGGTTCTGAGGGTTCGTGCTGGGCGAGGTTCCAGTAGGCGGTACCGAGGTTGTTTTGCACTCCGGCATAGTTGAGGGGTTCTCGTTCCGGACTGTAGCAGGAAAGGGCTTGGGTGTAAGCTACGATCGCGCTTTTGAGGTAGACGATCGGCTCACCATCTTGGGCTAAATTCCAGTATGCTGTCGCCAAATTATTCTGAGCAGCAGCGTACTGCTGGGGTTCCACGGCGGGGTCTAGATCCTGCAGCGCTTGTTGGTAAGCTGCAACTGCTTGCTGCAAGTTCTCTGTCTTGTCTCGATAGCGGGCTAAATCTGCCGAGGCGATTCCCAAATTTTTGTTTAATCTAACGCGGGTTTGGGGTGCGCTCTCGGCATCTGTTCGCCTCAAACCTTCAAGGTAGAGGGCGATGCTGCGTTCGAGGCAGGATACCGGATCTGAGGCGTTATGCTGCGTGCGATCGCGCGACAGCATCCAGTAGAGAGTGCCGAGATCGTTGAGCAGATCGGAAATTGGCGGTAGGCTGTAGGACTGTTGGGCGTACTGAGTTAAATTTTGTGTCAATTGGGCAATCAGCCGGGCGCATTCTTCGGTTGGTGGTTGATTTTGCTGCGAGTTGGCGTCAAGTTCGAGGTACGCAATCACTTGTTCGATCGCGCCAATGGCGATTGTCAGGTTTTGCTCTGAAGCGTCTCCGCCCAGAATGCGATCGCGGTAGTAATTCCCCAAACTGTGATAAGCCAAAGCCAATGCTTCGCAACAACACTGATGTTCTTGCAGCAGTTCGATGTATTGCAAGGTTTGCAGCGGCAGAAAATTGTCCTCCGATGCGGCATTATTTTCTGCTTCCAACTCCTGCGAGGTCGCTGCTAGCACCAAATCTGCCAGTTCGACGGATTTAGAATCTGGCGCTGGGGATGGGGGATGGGGAATTGACAATTGTTCGTCGGGAGTTGGGGATTGTCCAGACAGAAAAGATATTACAAGTTTGTCGCCCGAGTCTCCGTTGTCCTGACAGTTTCTCAAGTCTTTGGAGTGCCCGAAGTCTCCCTTCGCTGGAGTTGGTTCGCCTTCAAACTCAAATACTCCGGTTCGCCAATGCCAAAATTCCGGGGCCGACTGCTCGATCGAACTCAGCCAAGGGCGCGATACCCACAGCAACAGAGTAGACTCGCACATTTGCAGGTGTGCTTCGATGTCCCTCAAATAGCTCAGGAACGACCACTGCACGGATGCTGAGTGCCTGGTCAGGTGTTCTGCCCCGAGAATTTGAAATCCCGGCAAACGGCTGTAGCTGCCTCTGTTTTGGGGCGGTGGGTGTTGGGTCAGCCACGCGGCGATCGAAGCCCAAGGATTTGGATCGCTCAAGTCGAGTTCCAAACTGACAAATCGGGGGTAGTCGATCGGGGAGCGAGGATCGGAGCCTGCGCTCTCTGCAACTAATTCTGCCTGCAAGCGGGCTGCCAGACAGTCCCGCAAGCACAAGTCGTCGCAGGCGGCAATAAAAATTTGACGGCGTAAATTGAGGTCGATCGCCTGTTTCAAGCGTTGGTATATCAGCTTGTTGGAGCTAGAAACTTTTTGGGAAGGAATAGACATCAGAGTCTGGCGATTTTAGATTTTAGATTTTAGATTTTAGATTTTGGATTGTAGATTGTAGATTGTAGATTGTAGAGTTGAGAGTTGAGAGTTGAAATCTCGATCGCTCATAACTCACAACTAAGCCCCGAAGGCAGTCAATCGCACCGGTGATGACTAAAGGATTGTAGATTTTCAATTGGCAATTTTATGTGGGTGACGAACCCGTGTGATTAAGTGCAACCCAAGTCCCTGAACCCGACAGCCAAGAGGAAAACACCAAATTTCTGCTGGTCTTATTTAGCTTTCCAGCTCGCTTGGCACGCTTCAGGATTGTCGCAACTACCTGCTTTGTATTGAAACACAAAAACCATGTTTCCCTTGGTTGGAAAACATGGTTTGTTGAATGATTATTTAAAATTACGATTTGAAGCAGCTTTGAGTCTCAGCCCAGCTTTTAGACGGAAGCAGCCACGAACACCAAACCAGCGACCAACATGGCTGCTGCAATTCCCATGATGATATAGTTCCGTTGCTGATTTTTGTTGGGAGGTACGGCTTCATACACCTTCGGCTCTTTAGCAAAGTTGTTCAGGCGTCCATCGTCATCTTTGATGTAAGGCATCAGTCACAATCCTTAATATTTTTGATGTTTACAACTGTACCAAAAAAGCGCCCAGGAAAATTCGGCCATTTATTTGGAGGTGACAGTGCCTGTTTGGGGAGAAGAGGCGATCGCGTAATCTTTGACCGGCATTCTGCCTGCTAAGTACGCCATCCGCCCCGCTTCTGCTGCCATTCCCATTGCTTTTGCCATTGCCGGGGAATTTTGGGCATTGGCGATCGCCGAATTAATCAACAGTGCATCGGCTCCCATTTCCATTGCTCGCGCAGCTTCGCTGGGCGTTCCGATCCCCGCATCGACTACCACAGGAACATTCACCGTGTCAATAATTATTTGAATGTTGGCGGCATTGTTGATCCCTTGTCCCGAACCGATGGGCGAACCTAAAGGCATGACTGTCGCACAACCGACTTCTTCGAGGCGTTTTGCCAGCAAGGGATCGGCATTGATGTAGGGCAAAACGGCAAAACCTTCTTTTACTAATTGTTCTGCAGCTTCCAAAGTGCCGATCGGATCTGGCAGCAAATATTTAGCATCGGGAATCACTTCTAATTTGACAAAATTATTGTCTTCTTGCCCTAAAAGTTTCGCCATTTCCCGGCCTAAACGAGCTACTCTAATCGCTTCATCCGCAGTTTGACAACCCGCAGTATTTGGCAGCATCCAAATTTTAGTCCAATCGAGAGCCTCTGCCAATCCTTCATGACCGGGAGCATTTGTTTGCACTCGCCGCACAGCTACAGTCACAATTTCGCACCTGCTAGCCTTGACACTTTGCTGCATTTCTGCAATGCTGCGATATTTTCCCGTCCCCGTCATCAAGCGAGAATGAAAAGTTTTGCCTGCAATAACCAGAGGTCGATCGGAGATAGTTAGGGGTGGCGCTATGTGTCCGTGTTTTGGGTCTCCAAAAATAGCATATTCTAGCCCCTTTTCCCATTCTTCTCTGCCTCCGAGCATATTTTCTAGCAGCCAACCTTCTTTATTCGTTAGTTCGTCCCGAGTTACTGCGTAGAGGATCTCTCCAACAATAATCAATCTGGCATCCCGCGGCATATTATTTTTTATACCGCTATTTACGATTTCTTCAAATTCTTGAAAAACGCTGCCCATTTTCCCATTCCTCTCTAGTAATTTTTAGAACAGATTGGTTGTTGAAAACCAAAATGATAGTTTGCATGAGATGCTTGACATCCCAATATATGGCTTGCCTGATGCCTTCGTCTATCTCTCGAATGTCGTAAATTTCTATATTTACGTGAAAAATGACTGCATTTGCACTTTGATTTTTGGCTTTTCCAAACCCTTCTTGTACTCTATTTTTTAAATTACTCGACTCTTTTGTTAATTCCTTAATTTCGCAAATTTGACCGTCAATCTCAGCATCTGGAGTTTTAGTTCCAGACGGTGCTTGCTCGCTCAAAAGTCTAACTCTCTTTCCCATTTTAGCCAAAACTTCAGCGACAAAACTTTCGGAATTATTAAGATTATGGTCTTGGTGGACGAGCACAAATCCGCCAGCTATATCATCAAAATAATAGCGCCGATATTCTGGTTCTGCATTTTCATAGATGGCTCTGCTTGTCTCGATATATTCTGAATTCACCGTTACTATATTCTTAATGGACTCGGATCGGGTAGAGTTAAATTTATGAAAGCAACTGTCGAGCAACTGGCTGAAATTGGGATATTTGCCAGCTTAAACCGAACTGAATTAGAGCGATTGCAAGAACATACAGCAATTCGGACGTACCGACAGGGAGAAGTTGTGATGTATGAGGGCGATCGCATCCCCGAAAAATTATACACTCTTTTTAGCGGTTCTCTGCAGGTTGCAAAAACAGCGGCGGCGGGCAAAGAAACAATTCTCCGCACTTTATTTCAGGGAGATATTTTTGCTGCACCTGCTTTGCTAGGCAACGGCATTGCCCCCGCAACGGTGACGGCAGAAACTGATGTGCAAGTTCTTACCACAGAACGGGAAGTTTTGCTAGCAGCAATTCAGGAAAATCCCGAGATTGCTTTGCGAATATTAACGGTTTTCAACCAGCGGTTGCAGCAACTGCACGAGACTGTGCACGGTTTGGTGTCGGAAAGGGCGATCGTCCGCTTGGCCCGATTTATTCATTATTTTTGTCTTGAACAAAGCACAAAGATTAACGATAATAATGTATTTTTAGAAAAACGTTTTCCCTATTATCAAATTGCTCGCAGCATTGGAATTACCTACGAAGAATGCGTGCGGCTGTTTAAAAAACTCAAGTTAGTTCTCTCTTACAGCAGAGGGGGAAAAATTGCAGTCTTGGATTGGAAAAAATTGGAGGCGATCGCCTCTGGAGAAGAAATAGACTAAATGTTAAAATCCCAATTCTTGTAGAGGCGGGTTTTACAAACAATATTTGACTGCAACTCACTATCTATATAAACCTGCCCCCACAACCCGTGAATCGGGGGCGGGTTTATTAATCATTTTCATTGCAGCTAAGATTTTGGGTTAAACCCGCCCCTATAGCAATTTTTCAGGAATTAATTAACTTCAGAAAGTGTCAAGATAAACGCCAAATTTTCTTCAGCTTTCAAAGCGTGAAGAGCTTTACCGGGCATGAAGACAAACACCCCCGGTTCCAAAACAATATCCTTGCCTTCCAAAGTCAACATACCTTTTCCTTCGATGACATTAACTGTGGCATTCCGTGCCGAAGAGTGTTCGGAAATTTCCGTTCCTGCGGCAAGACAAAATAAACTGTACTGACAATTTTTGTCTTTGACTAAAATTTTGTTCAGCACTCCGGCGGCGGGATATTCAATTGTGTCTCGGAGTTGGATTGCTGAAGATTGTAGCGGTAAAAGAGTAGCAGTCATAATTTTTGACACTCAATTAATTTGGTCACAAGCCCCCGGGTTTATCGGTGGCTTCACTTTCTTCAATCGAAAATCGAAAATCGAAAATCGAAAATCGATTGACTTCGTTAAAATTGTTTTTTTGCAGAGATAACGATGTAGCCTAGATCCTGTTGATAATGCTGAAAAACTCGACGCATTGCTAATATGCGATCGCGAATTTGCGATCGGCTTAAAATATTCCACAAAATACGCACAGTACCCACAAACCCTTCATCTTCAACCATTCGCCGCAAGTTTAGGAGTCCCATCACCCCGGTTTGAGACTTTTCTACTTGCAAACCCGCGTTTTGGCAAACAGCAATCCAGCCCGACTCAGACAAAGGCGTTGAATTAACCCGAATCACTTCCGATAAAGCTTTGTGAATTTCAGATTCTCGGTTTCTCGCTAACAATTCGTGAGAGAGAAACTTGCCACCTGGTTTTAAACGATCGCAAATTCCCGATACAATTTTAGCTTTCCCTGACGGCGACTGCATTGTCAGGATAGCTTCAGCCAACACCCAATCAAACTGTTGGGAAATCCGATCCAAGTGAAAAATATCTCCTTCCACAATTTCCACTCGATCGCTCAAACCGGCTGCTGCAACATTAGCACGAGCGCGGGCCACACTGTCGGGATTTTTCTCAACTCCCAGTACTTTTACGCCAAAAAGTTCAACAAGGGCGATCGAACTATATCCAAAACTAGCAGCCAACTCCAAAACAGTCTCCCCAGGCTGAAAATCCGCCCATTCAAATAACTGTTCCGTAGCAAGTGTCCCCCCAGGCCTCAGCATTCTCTTACCCGCCGCTGCCAGAACTTCATGTCCGGGTGCAGTCTTAAAATTGAGAGCAGTATTGGTCATTAAATTGACCTCCTATTTAACCTTACTCTCAGTTTGTCAAATTCTCCCAAATCTTTCTATGATCTAGCTCATATTCACATTATCGTAGGCTGACGCACCCTACAAGATCCGGAATTATATCATGTCCGCCAATCAACACTTCGGACAGTTTTTGATTGCCAACAATGCTTTCAATCGATCGCTAAACACCCGTCATCATTTTAGTAGAATTTATTGCTGTTAATCGTGCCAACGAATTCGATATAAATAATTAACTTCTGTTGCGCTCGAATAAGTGGGAGTATTCATGGCGATAGCGACTATTTTTAGTCCGGACATTGTGGAGAATTATACAGCGATCGTTGCTTAAGACAAGATAGTCAATATCTAGGGTTGATTGTTCGCAGAAGTCAACTCGTATTTGGTTGAAATACTGTGGAGCAATCCTGCTGCTGGTGAAATATTTAAGACGTGATATAATATTCTTAAGCAAAATAATTTCCTTAAGTCGGGGTTTGTATCCGTCGGCAGGTGCGAGCAAAAGAATCAAAATCCCAGCCAGCAAGTTTTCGAGGATGTCCCGGAACCCGAAAGCAATTGTCGCGCCACTAATCCCAGCAATTGCATCAAATCCCCTGCTTTGAAGGACTGGATGGCTATGAATGACGCGATCGGCAATAATTGATTTATAATCAAGATATCTACTCCACCCGAATAACACCGAATCATGCTCGCAGAAGCAAACGCGACACTTTGGCCTAGTCTAATTACTGTTTCAGCATTAATTCTCTACTTCGTTGTTACCATCAACGTCGGCAGAGCTAGATTCAAACACAAAGTTTCTCCCCCGCAGATGACAGGAAACCCAGACTTTGAGCGAGTGTTGCGAGTTCAGCAAAATACCTTAGAGCAAATGATTCTATTTTTGCCCTCGCTGTGGCTGTTCTCGCAATTTATCAGCCCAATTTGGGGTGCTGCTATCGGCGCAGTTTGGATAATTGGACGCATTTTGTTTGCTTGGGGTTACTATCAAGCTGCCGAAAAAAGAGCGGCAGGATTTGGCATTAGTACCTTAGCTACTTTAGCTTTGCTTGGTGGTTCCCTAACTGGCATAATTATGTCGCTGCTGAAGGTTTGAGCATAGCTTCCGATCGACATAATTGTTTTTCTACTCGTTTCCAGGCTCTACCTGGTAACGCAGATCCGGAGGCTCAGCCTCCAATTTTCCTGCTGAAAAAGCGAGGCAGAGCCTCTCGACAGCGGTTCCCAGGCAGAGCCCGGGAACCAGTTAAATGTAATAAATGTTAGGAGTGAATATGTCAGAAACCAACAAACCCGTATTTGAAATTAACCCGAAACTTTTTCAGCAGCTTGTCGAGTGGCAAGAAAAACTTGAACGAGAAGATGAATTAGCAAGCGAGTCAGAAAACGAGAAACCAACTGAGGTAAAAACTCCTCCCGACAGTGATGAACAGCATTCTCAAACAGATAATTTCTAGCTGGTGGCTAGCAGCATTTTTTGGATTTCCGGCTGCTGTCTCGGCTCAACCGCTGACACCTAGCCAAATTCAGCAAGTCAATAGCGGTTTGTTTCGTTCTAACTCTCAAGATTTCTTTCAGCAAGGAAATCGCCAACTGGAAAGGGAAATCGCAACTTTGTTGCAAAAAAATGTCGCTTCCGAAGGCAAGATTTTGGAGATTGATGAAAAATTGCGCTCTCAGCTTTGCAGTCAAGAAGTTAGAATATCCTCGCGCAATTTAGACAGAGTAAATGCTGCTCAGGTTGCCAGTTTTAAGGCAAAATTAAAAGAGATTTGCAGGCACAATTAAAATAAAAGTGAGGTTGACATCAAAGTTTTAGCGTTAATGGATAAACAAGCAATGACCCAATTGAAACTAGCCATGCTGGAAGCGGAAACAGCAGCTCACTTGGCGGCGATTATTATTGATTACACTCATGAGGAAATGATGCTAGTTTTTTATGAGCTAGAATGGAAACAGCAGGCTAGAATTAAGGATATTTGGAAGACAGTTTGAGGGCTTGCAAATCTCTAAAGTCGCAGCTCCCGGAGCCGGACACGGCATTGCCGTGTCCCTACCGATATCGCGTACAATCTATCTCTAGCCCTACTTTTTAGCAAGCGATTCGAGGCATAATTGGCGGAAATGATCGCCCCGTTGCTCGAAGTTTTGGTATTGATCGAAGCTAGCACAGGCTGGAGAAAGCAGCACTACTTTAGCGTTGTTCTGTTTGCCTAATTCTGCTGCTCGCGGGATGGCTCGTTCCATTGTTTCGACTATTTCCCAAGCGTTGTAATTTGCTTGTTCGAGCCGATCGGCAAAAATACCTGCCGCATCCCCAATTAGCAACACCCCAGCAGCTTTCGCCTTGATTGTATCAATCCACGCGCGATCGTCCCCTTCTTTGGCGTCACCGCCCGCAATTAAAATCGCCGGTGCGCTCACAGAAGCCAACCCGACTTGGGCGGCGTCATAATTAGTAGCTTTGCTGTCGTTGATGAAATCTATGCCTTCCCAAGTGCAGATGTGTTCGAGGCGGTGCGAAACTCCGGGGAATTTAGCGATCGCCCGGGCGATCGCACTTTTATCTATCCCCGCCAAATTAGCCGCCGCCACCGCCATTAACAAATTCTGCAAATTGTGTTCTCCCACCATCCGCAAAGACTCAGCAGGCAGAATTTTCTCGCTTTGAGCTATTACCCAACCGTTTTCGATGTAAGCTCCAAAAGTGCGATCGCCCAACAGTTCTTTTTCACCTTTCACACTCGTCCAACACGCATCCGGCCAAATGTCAAGTCCTTGCTGCCGCAAATAAGGATCGTCGCCGTTGATTACTTGCAATTCAGATTTTTTCAGCAAATGCGCTTTAATGTTGTAGTAATTTTCTAAAGTTTTGTGGCGGCTGAGGTGATCCGGCGTCAAAGTCGTCAAAACTCCGATGCGCGGCGCTACAAACGGCGAGGATTCTATCTGATAGCTGCTAATTTCAGCGATTACCCAATCCGGCTGTTTTTCGGCTAAAGCTAATTCACACGCAGCATAGCCAATATTGCCGCAAGCGGGAGCGTAAAGCCCGGATTCTTCAAAAATAGCAGCAATTAAAGCAGTAGTAGTAGTTTTGCCGTTAGTGCCGGTAATTCCCACCCAAGGAGATTTCAGGTAACGCCACGCGAGAGCCATTTCTCCTATTGTTTCAATGCCTAACTCTCTGGCGCGCGCTAATGGTGGACTGTCCCAGGGAACGCCCGGACTTACTACTATTAATTCTATAGATTCGACTGGTTCAAAAGATTGACCTAACTCAACTTTAATTCCTTCGTTAGCGAGTTGCTGTTGCTGTTCGAGCAAGCTTGGGGAAGATGAGCGATCGCTCAGCGTTACTTCCCATCCTTCGCGTTTTAGCAGTCTGGCGGCGGCAATTCCTGATTTTCCTAGTCCAATGATATGAGCGATCGGCATAAGTTGTGTGTGTGATGGAGCGAACTTCCCTGGTTTTATAAGTGTATATCTTAACCTTTTGTTCGCTATGACTCATTAGCCATTCGGCTTAATTTTTGACTGTTTTCCAGGAAGGCGGCTATCTCAAGTTAATTCAGAACTCATCCTTCACACTCAAATACGTTCTTGTCCACTCCTGGACTTTAGCTTTTTGCTTCTTGCTTAGCTTACCCCACGCCTGATAGAGAATTGGTTGAGGGTATTGCTCAAAAATTTCACTTGCTGATTCGTAGTTAGTTGCTGTTTTCAGTTCCGTGGCGGCTACTTCTACTGGATCTATCCCGCCCCAGTATTCCCTCTCAAGTTCTTTTATCTTTTCTTCCAAGCGGACAATCTCTTTTGCTAGACGCCAAATCCGATCGAATAATTCTAAGACTAAACTAATTACCACAACAGATAAGCCCACCGCGACTTGAGGGAAGCTTATAGATATCAATATCAAAACGAAGTACATCCAGAAATTTGACTGTTGCACCCATTTACAAATAATTTCCCTGTTAAGCTGTTGTGCATTTAAAACGCATATTGTATTATACAATATAACCATATTTATGAAAAGTCAATGCCTAGTAAAA